>JBAWYW010000001.1:0-64505 GCA_037143395.1 Actinomycetes bacterium
CGCAAGTGCGATATGGGCCCTCTAGTTACTAAAGAACACCGCGACAAGGTTGCTGGATACATTGATATTGCAGAAAAAGATGGCGCAAAAGTACTCGTCGATGGACGTGGGATTAAAGTGGATGGAGAAGCTGCTGGCTTCTGGCTTGGACCAACACTGATCGATCAAGTACCGACAACGTCGAAGGTTTATACGGAAGAGATATTCGGTCCGGTTCTCTCTATCGTTCGCGTGAAAAGCTACGAAGAAGGTGTCAATCTTATTAACACTGGTGCATTTGGTAATGGAACAGCTATTTTCACAAACGATGGTGGAGCTGCGCGTCGTTTCCAGAATGAAGTCGAAGTGGGAATGATCGGTATAAACGTCCCTATTCCAGTACCCGTTGCTTATTACTCATTTGGTGGATGGAAGAACTCACTTTTCGGAGATACCAAAGCGCACGGTGTTGAAGGAGTTCATTTCTTCACGCGCGGAAAAGCAATTACGAGCCGTTGGCTAGATCCAAGCCATGGGGGTATTAACCTCGGTTTTCCACAGAATTAATTCACTCACATGAAATGGTTCTATCCCAAGGGTGATCTGGCAAAAACAACTTGGAGTGTTGTTGTTGATGATTCGATTCCTGGTTGGAAGCACACAGGGCTGCGTGTAGCTGAGCTAAATAATTCTTCACTTGAAATACCCGCTGATAATAATGAACGACTAATTTTTGCAATCTCAGGTTCAGCTTTTGATATTACCTATGAGGTAGATGGTCAAGCCCCTAATACTCAGAAAATGCAGGGTAGGGCGTCGGTCTATCGAGGAACCACAGATCATCTCTACCTGCCAATTAATACAAAGATCACAGTGACAGGCGCTGTAAAGGTAGCAATCGCTGAAGCACCGGCAAAAAATTCCTTTCCAGTTAAATTCATTAAAGCAAGTGATGTCCCTGTGGCTATTCGCGGGGCCGGAGTAAGCACGCGAGAAATTCATAACTTTGGAATGCCTGATAACTTGCAGGCTGATCGGTTTATTGTTGTGGAAGTAGTTGTACCGGCTGGAAATTGGTCAGGAGTCCCATGCCATAAGCACGATTCGTATATTCCTGGCAAAGAATCGAACTTAGAAGAAATTTATTATTTTGAAAGTCAATCGCATGGATTTTTTCGAGGATACTCTGCAGATGAACGTGAGTATGACCTCCTGACGGAAGTTCATTCTGGGGATGTCGTTCTCGTTCCATATGGCTGGCACGGGCCAGTCATGGCAGCGCCAACAGGTGACCTGTACTTCCTCAATGTGATGGCAGGACCTGATCCAACCCGCGAATGGAATGTGACGGATCATCCAAAAGAGGTTGGGATTCGGGATTTATGGAAAACGCAGAAACCAGATCCTCGCCTTCCCTATAGCGCGAGTTAATGTAAGGATTGATCATGACCACTAGAAAAATGACTGTTGGCCAGGCTCTTGTTGAGTTCTTAGCTAACCAATACACCGTCGATGGAAATATTCGCCAGCGAACCATCGTTGGAACTTTTGGGATCTTTGGACATGGCAATGTCGCAGGAGTCGGTCAAGCACTTAAGCAACTATCTGTTTCCCAGCCAAATTTAATGCCTTACCACCAAGCTCGAAATGAACAAGCGATGGTTCATGAATCAGTCGCATATTCCAGAATCTCACGCAGGCTATCAACATTTGCTTGCACAGCTTCTGTTGGCCCTGGTGCTTCAAACATGTTAACTGGCGCTGCCCTTGCAACAATCAACAGACTCCCTGTCTTGCTTTTACCATCAGACACATTTGCTACACGTGTTGCAGATCCTGTACTTCAACAACTTGAAATTCCAAGTGATGCATCACTTTCCGTCAATGATGCATTTAAGCCTCTGTCGCGTTTCTTTGATCGTGTTCATAGACCTGAGCAACTATTCTCTGCGGCACTTGGAGCAATGAGAGTTTTAACTGATCCAGTTGAAACCGGCGCTGTCACAATCTCTCTTCCTGAAGATGTTCAAGCGGAGACAATTGATGTACCTTCCGAGTTCCTTGCTGTCCGTGAATGGCGAATCCGCAGGCCTCGTCCAGATATTGGGTTAACAAAAGAAATAGTTGAGCAGCTTCGAAATTCGAAACGTCCGATGATTATTGCAGGCGGTGGCATTATTTATGCAGATGCGCACGAAGCGCTTGCAAAGTTTGTTGAAGCGACAAAAATTCCAGTAGGAGCATCACAAGGTGGAGTGGGTTCACTTAATTGGGATCACCCACAGTACTTAGGAGCAGTCGGTGCGACAGGAACGCTTGCTGCAAACAAAGCTGCAAGAGAAGCAGATCTCATCATTGGAATTGGTACTCGATACAGTGATTTCACAACCGCAAGTAGAACCGCCTTTCAGAACCCGAATGTTCGGTTTATCAATATAAATGTTGCTTCATTTGATGCGCTCAAACATGGTTCATCCCTACCCGTTGTTGCTGACGCAAGAGTTGCTCTTGAAGAGCTACTCACTGTTATTGGTAATTACCGTATTGATAGCGCGTATGAATCAGAAATTGCACAAACAAATGCAGAGTGGCATAAGACGGTCGACGCAGCATTTAAACCATCAAATCTAGAACTTCCGGGTCAGGCAGAAATTATTGGCGCGGTTCAGGGGGCATCAGATCCGCGTGATGTATTAATTTGCGCTGCTGGTTCACTGCCAGGAGACCTTCATAAGTTATGGCGAGTAAGAGATCCACTTGGTTATCACGTTGAATATGGCTACTCATGTATGGGATATGAAATCGCTGGTGGAATTGGAGTGCGGCGTGCTGCGCCCGATCGTGATGCGATTGTGATGGTGGGAGACGGCTCTTACTTAATGATGCACACAGAAATCGTCTCTGCAGTAGCGGAGGGCCTGAAAGTAATCATTGTTCTCATCCAAAACCATGGTTATGCCTCAATTGGGCATCTCAGCGAAGATGTCGGCTCCCAGCGCTATGGAACAAAATATCGCTACCGAGATGCGAGCAAGAATAATTTTGATGGTGAGAAAACACTCCCTATCGACCTCGCAACAAATGCTGAAAGCCTCGGTATTAATGTCATCCGTGTTGAACCAACAAAAAATTCGATTTCTGATCTGGCTGCTGCCCTTAAAACGGCAAAGTCATCAGATGTTTCTACCCTGATTCATATCAATAGCGATCCACTTCTCTACTCCCCAGGAAATGATTCGTGGTGGGATGTACCTATCGCTGAAGTATCAACTCTTGAAAGCACGCAGAAGGCACGTACAAATTATGAGAATAAGAAGAAACTGCAGAAGCCATACCTAGGTGAAACTAAGGGGAAATAAGTGGGAACATTAAAAATTAATATTGCTGGGGCTCCTATTTCATGGGGAGTCTGTGAAGTTCCAAATTGGGGCCACCAGATGGAACCTTCTCGCGTACTACGCGAGATGAGCGAACTTGGTTTAGGCGCCACAGAATTTGGTCCTGATGGTTTCTTACCAATGCAACCAGAACTTAAAGCGTCAATTCTTAAAGAACACAATATGACTGCCGTTGGAGGATTTGTTCCTGTAATCCTTCATCGCGCAGACCATGACCCAGTACCAGCAGTGAAGAAGGAACTTGAAAGCTATAAAGCTGCTGGCGCAAAGGTTCTCGTTCTAGCTGCAAATTCTGGAATTGACGGATATGACGCAAAGTTACCTGTGCTTTCGGATGCTGATTGGCAAATACTTTTTAATAATCTCAATCGTCTGCAACAAGTGGCAGCTGAAGTTGGAGTGAAGGCTGTGCTGCACCCCCATGTTGGAACAATGATTGAAACCCAAGACCACGTAATGCGTGTAGTTGCGGGCTCAACAATTCCATTTTGTTTGGATACCGGCCACATGATTATCGGCGGGACAGACCCTGTCGCATTTGCTCAAAATTATGCTGAGCGCGTTGCACATTCACATCTAAAAGATGTTGATCTCTCTTGGGCTAAGAAGGTTCAAAGCAATGAACTGAGCTACTACGACGCAGTTGTGCAGGGCATGTATCGACCACTTGGACAAGGTGATGTGGATATCCGCACGATCGTGCGTAGTTTGATTAAATCTGGTTACACCGGTTGGTTTGTCTTAGAACAAGACAATGTCATCACGGCAGAGCCTGGAGTTAATCAAGGCCCTGTCGCTGATGCAAAAGCAAGTGTTGAATTCTTGCGCGGAGTAATCGCCGAACTAGAAGCAGAGCTCGCTAGTTAGCCGTTATTGCCAGGAGATGGTGGAGTTTGTGGGTTTGGATTATTAGGTCCACCCATCCATCCTCTTTCCATTCCTGGGCCATCCATTGAATCTGATGAATGGTTCCCGAATCCATGACCACCAAACATATTATGTTCGCCCCATCCACCATCGCCGCCTCCAACAGAGGTAAGAACGATTAGTGCGATGAAACCTGCCCATATTGCAGTTCCAATTGCTCCAATCCAAATAGCAGCCACTGCAAATGCGCTACCAGTCAAACTGTGATCAGATTCTTTAATTTCACGATTAGCTTTAATGCCTAGCCCAAGGCCAACAGGAGGCATAAATAAACTAAGTACGAATGCAACTACTGATGTATTTGTTGCTTCTTGTAGACGGACTATCTCTTTACGATCATTTTTATCACTCATAGGTAGATTATGGCGCCCTTTCCTGAGAAAAGAGGTTGCGTGGAATACAGTTCGGCTGTGAATATCCTCAATTCCGTAGAACTTAACGGCATTAATTTCATCTCTGAGCGCGAGCGCAAAGGCACGGCACGTTCACTTTTTTGGCCATGGGCTGCTGGAAACGTTTCTCTGCTAGCACTCTCTTATGGCTCTTTTTTTCTTGGATTTGGAATTTCCTTCTGGCAAGCAACTTTTGCCGCGATCGTGGGAACCGCAGGTTCGTTTGTATTAGTCGGTGTTAGTTCAATTGCTGGAAAACGTTCTAACGCACCAACGATGACACTTTCCAGGGCAGCCTTTGGTGTTAAAGGAAATATCGTTCCTGGGTTTCTTTCCTACCTAATATTCGTTGGTTGGGAAACAGTTCTAGTTGCACTTGCCACACTTGCTACGCAGACTGTCTTTGCACGCCTTGGTCATATCAACCACAACCTCGCAGGAATCCTCGGGTTTCTGGTATCGGCTGGTTTAGTGGTCTTTGGTGGAGTTCTTGGTTTCCACACAATCATGAAGATTCAAAAGTGGCTTACGATCGCCACACTCGTGCTGACTGCTGGTTATATAGCGCTCACCGCTAGCAAGATTAATTGGCACGCGGTAAATAGCTCTCACTCAGGAGGCTTCCAAGGTTTTATCGGGGCAATGATCTTTGGAATCACGGGTATCGGGCTTGGTTGGGTTAATTCAGCGGCAGACTACTCAAGATATTTACCTCGCCACACATCAAGTAAAAAAGTAATCGGATGGACTGTATTTGGTGCTTCGATTGTTCCTATTATTTTGGTGATTTATGGCGCAACACTTGCGGCAAGCTCCAAGGGGTTAAATGCTGCGATTGCTACTGACCCTATTGGCGCACTTACTACTTTGCTTCCAACCTGGTACCTAATTCCATTTGTCATCGTTGCGGTGCTCGGTTTAATTGGTGGCGCGATACTTGATCTCTACTCTTCTGGAATTACCTTGGTCTCAATAGGACTTCCTGTGAAGCGCCATGTTGCTGCATCTATTGATGCAACCATCATGGCAATAGGAACCATTTATATTGTCTGGGTTGCACCTAATTTTATTGGGCCATTTCAAGGATTTCTGATCACGCTTGGTGTTCCAATCGCAGTATGGTCAACAATCTTTGTTGCAGACATTCTTATGCGCAAAGCAGATTACTCAGAGAAAGACCTATTTAGCACTACAGGTCGCTATGGACTTTGGAACTACCGCTCGATTGGGCTTGTCATCTTTGGAACTATTGTTGGGTGGGGCTTTGTAACAAATACATTTGCAGGGTGGCTATCGTGGCAGGGCTACTTCATGGGGCTCATAGGCGGTAAGAGTGGAAGCTGGGCTAGTGCTAACGTTGGAATCATCGCTGCATTAGTCATAGGCTTTGTTGGTCATATCCTTTTATCTAGAACGGCAATCAAAAAGCAGGAGGCGCATAATGGCTGATTCAAGTTTTGATATTGTCTCAAAAGTTGATCATATGGAGGTTGATAACGCCTTCAATCAATGTGACCGTGAAATCTCTACACGCTTTGATTTTAAAAATACCGGGACCAAGATTGAGAAATCTGGTGAGAAGTTTAATATCGAAGCAGACTCAGAGGAAAAAGCTAAATCAGCTCTTGATGTCTTCAAGGACAAACTTATTAAGCGTGGAGTATCGCTCAAGCATTTAGATGCCTCAGAGCCACAGTTGAGTGGCAAGACTTTTAAAATTGTCTGCTCATTAAAAGAAGGAATTTCAACTGAAAATGCGAAGAAGATTGCAAAACTCATTCGCGACGAGGGCCCAAAGGCAATCAAGACTCAAATTCAAGGTGAAGAGTTGCGCGTGACGAGCAAGAGCCGCGATGACTTACAGGCAGCAATAGCACTTGTTAAAAACCATCCATGGGAGTTTTCAGTCCAGTTTACGAATTACCGATAGCATTTTGTGAAAAATTACCGATTAGGTTTATCACTCGGAGTAGGGGCATATCTTTTTTGGGGCCTCTTCCCTTTGTATTGGCCTCTGCTTGAACCAGCAAACTCGATTGAAATTGTTGCCCACCGAGCTGTGTGGACTTTTGTTGTTTGCGTTGCGGCTCTGATTTACTCTCAAAAGCTGCGTTCCACTCTTGCATTAATTAAAGTTCCACGAATAGTTCTGCGGCTTCTTCTCTCAACAGCCTTGATTTCAGTCAATTGGCTCGTTTATATCTGGGGAGTAAACCATGGGCATGTTGTCGAGTGTGCACTTGGTTATTACATCAACCCTCTCATCATTATTGCTTTTGGAGTTCTTCTGCTCAAGGAAAAAATGCGAAAGTGGCAATGGGTCTCAGTCGGTGTCGCATCAATCGGTGTCATAGTACTGACAGTCGATTATGGACGCCCTCCTTGGATTGCACTTGCACTTGCTACTTCTTGGGGCAGCTACGGATTGATTAAAAAGCAATTGGGGCTTGAAGCACTTCAAGGTTTAGCAATAGAAACGTTTTTATCGCTCTTGCCATACGGTGGATATTTACTCTGGCTTGGGAATAAAGGAACAGGGCAATTTGGTCACCATGTCGGTCTAACTACTTTGCTCATTCTTGCTGGGGTTGTCACAGCGATTCCACTCTTAATGTTTAATAGTTCAGCGAATAAATTGCCATATACAGTTATTGGACTTTTGCAATACATCACACCGACTGTGCAATTTCTTATTGGAGTCCTTGTACGTCATGAAGTCATGACTACTGCGCGATGGGTTGGATTCCTCATTGTTTGGGTTGCCCTATTGGCTCTTGGGCTAGATTTAGTTAAGTCAGGAAGTGCGAGTAATAATAGTTTGGCAGAGCTCGACTAAAGCATGCTTGGCCGCAATGTCAGGTAGTCCCGCAATTTCTTCTTCTGCTTTTGCTGCATACTCATGAAGTAAATCACGAGATTTCTTCATCGCAGAGTGAGAACGTAATTTCTTCAAGGTTTGGGCGACTACTTCTTCATCGCTAATTGGCTTTGCAAGAAGTTCTTTTAGTTCAGCATCGGCTGGATCATCTGATTCCAATATAAAGAGTGTGACCAGGGTTGGAACGCCTTCGCGGAGATCTGTGCCAGGCGTCTTGCCTGATTCATTTGATTCACTCGCAATATCGATTACATCATCCGCTAATTGGAAAACTATGCCGATCTTCTCTCCAAAACGAGTTAGAGCTTCCACATCCTGCGCGCTTGCACCAGAGAGCAATCCTCCAAACCTTGCCGATGTTGCAATAAGGGAGCCTGTTTTATCTGCTACTACCTTGAGATAGTGATCAAGAAGTGAAAGACCGGATGTTGATCCCTGAGTTTCAGTAATCTGCCCAATAACTAGCCGTTCAAATGTTCGAGCCTGTAAACGAACTGCTTCTGGACCAAGGTCAGCCAACATGTCTGAAGCTTTTGCAAAAAGGTAATCACCAGTAAGAATTGCAACGGTATTGCCCCAACGTTCATTCGCACTTGCTACACCCCGCCTAAGCGCAGCTTCATCCATAACATCATCGTGATAAAGAGTTGCCAAATGAGTAAGTTCGCAAACAACTGCAGCTTCAATGATTCCTTCTCTGTCTGGGTCGCCAAACTGGGCTCCCAAAAGTGTGAGTAACGGACGTAGGCGCTTGCCACCTGCTTCAACTAAATGGCGAGATGTCTCCACGACAAGGGGGTAGTCACCTTGAATGTGAGTTCGTAGTAAATCTTCAACTCGCGACATATCTTTCTTGAGTGATTTTTCAAGCTTCACGTCATTCAGTGAGATTCCGAAAGCCATTACTTGCTTTCCTTATATCCAATATGAATGGCTACAATTCCAAATGTCAGGTTCTTCCAAGTAACTTTCTTCCAACCTGCTTGCGATATCTTCTCTGCAAGTAGGGCTTGGTTTGGCCAGGCTTGAATTGATTGTGCAAGGTAGATATATGCATCAGGATTTGATGAAAGTTTTCGAGCAACTTTGGGTAGAAACCCCATCAAATATTTCATATACAGGTTGCGGAAAATCATATTTGTGGGATGAGAGAATTCAACAATAACAATTCTTCCATCTTCTTTTGTGACACGAAGCGCTTCTTGCAGTGCTTTCTGAATATCTGTTGTATTTCGGAGTCCAAAAGAAATTGTTGTTACATCAAATTCGTTCTCTTTAAAAGGCAACTTCAGTGCGTCGGCTAATGTGAACTTTAAGTCAGGATGGCGTTTCTTGCCGGCATCTAACATGCCTTGTGAGAAATCTGCTGGAATAACTTCTGCGCCGGCATCTGCAAGTGGGCGGCTTGACGATCCTGTTCCAGCGGCAATATCTAGAATCTTCATTCCATTTTTAGGGGCAATAATTGAAGTTGCTACTTTACGCCAAGTCTTAGTCTGACCAAAGCTAAGCAGATCATTCATAATGTCATAACGCGCAGCAACGCCATCGAACATCGCAGAAACTTCTTCTGGCTTCTTATTGAGGTCGGCGGAGTTACTCACACGTATATTCTTCTAGTAGTAGGCTGGTCTGACAAATTAAGACTACCCAGCGAAAGCTTGGAAGGATGGCCCTCATGTCCAGCACATCTCCTGCAGTTTTACGCTCAGCATTTGTTGCGCGAAGTACAACACAAGTCAAAATTGCACTTGTTGTTGGTGGTGTCTTCTTTCTTTCGCTCATGGCACAAATTGCACTGCCGATTCCTGGATCACCCGTACCTGTCACTGGCCAGACACTTGGTGCCTTGTTAATCGGAACCGCATATGGAGCCTCACTTGGTTTTACAACTTTTGCAACTTATCTCATTGTTGGTTTTCTTGGTGCTCCGATTTTTGCATCTGGTTCACATGGAATTGCTCGTATGACAGGTGCAACGGGTGGTTACCTTGTAGGAATGCTTTTAGCAACAGCTCTCACCGGATACCTCGCACAGCGCAAATGGGACCAAAAAATTAGAACTGTGATCCCAACCATGATTTTGGGTGACCTCCTAGTTTTTGGATGTGGAATGTACTGGTTGCACCATGTCGCCGCCCAAAGCTGGAGTTGGACTTTTGCTAAAGGTTTTACTCCGTTTCTCCTGGGCGAAGTGATCAAAATCGCGATTGCAAGCACTGCACTACCAGCCTGCTGGAAACTAGTGCCGATTATTAGAAAGCGCTAAAACCACGTAACTTAGTACCGTGCCTATCTCAATTACCACCGAAGTTCTTGGAGATCATCCAAGACTAAGTGAGATTAATTGTGGTCTCCCTCTTGCTGCTTCATGGATTAAAAGCGGTGAAGGCTTTGTTGCCTTTGGAATATATAAGTCACACGAGGTAAGCGGAAAGAAAAGATTTCAAGATGCATCACTCTGGTGGAAAAATGAACTGACTCAATTAGAAATTCACAATAATGTTCATGGAAGTGGCACTGGTCCGATTCTTTTCACTTCTTTCTCCTTTGATGAAGCCGATCCATCCCTTTTGGTGATTCCTCAAGTCGTTATTGTCGTTCGAAATGGAAAATCATGGATTACATGGATCGGTGATAAACAGCCTTTGCTTTCAAAAGTAGAAAAGTCTGCTGCGCTTGGGGAAATTACATGGGGACAAGGATCACTGAGTGATGAACAGTGGTGCGAGCGAATTCAAAAATCAGTTGATCGAATTAAGTTGGGTGAGCTTGATAAAGTTGTATTAGCTCGAGATTTGACTGCAACGACAACTAATCCCATCGACTCATTATCGCTAGTAAATGAGCTGGAATCTCTTTATCCTTCAACGTGGGTCTACTCCCTTGGCAATCTCATAGGAGCAACACCTGAATTACTTGTGCGTTTAAGTAAAACCCTTGTTACATCAAGAGTTTTAGCAGGAACAATCAGGCGTAGTGGGGATGAAGAACGAGATCTTGCACTGGCTGCATCATTAGCAAAGTCGTCCAAGGACTTAGAAGAGCATGAATATGCCGTTCGTTCTGTTGCCGATGCACTTGCCTCATATGCTTCATCTACAAACGTTCCAGAATCACCATATGTTTTGCACTTACCAAATGTCATGCATCTGGCAACTGACGTAACTGGCGTAATAAATGAGTCGCCCGCGAACGTGGACATTTTTACACTTATCTCAGCGCTTCACCCGTCAGCAGCAGTCTGTGGAACCCCCACTGATAAGGCTAAAGATCTCATTCAAGAATATGAATCTATGAACCGTGGACGCTACGCCGGCCCAGTTGGATGGGTTGATGCACGCGGTGATGGTGAAATTGGAATTGCCTTAAGGTGTGGATATCTCTCAGAGGATCACAAATCAATTCGTTTATACGCAGGTTGTGGAATTGTTGCAGGATCAGATCCCGTTCAAGAACTTGCTGAAAGTCAGGCTAAATTACTTCCAATACGAAGTGCCTTACAAAAGCTCTGAGTGACTTCTTTTAACGTATCTGCATTAACTTTCCGAGTAGGTACTTCGATAATTATAAACTTTAGGCCACCAGGTGTATGAGTTATTGAGCGATGAATATCAGCAACATTCTTGGCTTTCTCTACATTAAGGCCAAAACTGCTAATAACTTTCTCAAGGTTTAAGTTATGTGGAGTACCAAAAATCGTCTCAAAACCTTTAACACCTGCTTGTGGCAATGTATTAAAAATTCCACCACCATTGTTATCAATCACAAAAAGCGTCAGATTAATCTTTGGCGCATTAATTAGTGCTGAAACATCATGTAGGAATGTTAAATCACCTAAAATTGCGTAGCTTTGCTTGAAATGAGTCGCAATTCCAAATGCTGTTGAAATATTTCCATCGATCCCTGCTAAGCCACGGTTGGAAAAAGTAGCAATGCCTCCTCGTGGTGTTGCAAATGCTTCAATGTCACGTACAGGTCTGCTACTACCTATAAATAAAGCAGATTCATCTGGGATACTTGATGTGATTGCTTTAATTGCATCTTGCTCAGACCAATCAATTTGAAGTGAACCTTGTGCAAGAGTATTTAAACTTTCCCACTTACTATTCCAGGCTGCATCTTTCTGCGAACTAATGTTCGGCAGTGATGTAAACACCTGAGATGCGCTGCGGTTGCTATCAACAGTTTGAATTCTCGGATCGATAACAATTACTTGTGGACATTCAGCAATAAATGAATTAATGCTACGAGACAAAGTAGTTCGACCGATAACAATAATCTCATCACTTTTTAAGTACGAGCGTAGTTCTGTATCAGTGAGTGCTAATGCGGCATGAGCAAATGAGTCGGGAAATGACAATGGATCTTCAGCGATGAGGGGCCACCCTAGTTCCCGAGCGAACTTTAGAAGCTCCTCAACTGAAAAACCTGCACGGTCGTGCCCAATAATCAAAACTCCCTTTGAGCCAACTTTGAGGTGCTCGCTTTTCAGATGTGAAGGAGTTCTTACCGTGATCTGAATGCCCGCTAGCCATTCAGTCCGCTCATCACTTAATAGTGGTTCTTCAAATTGAATATTTAGATGAACAGGGCCGCCGCTTAAATGTTCACTGAGGTCCGTAGGTTCAGCAATATCAATAGATAAAAGTGGTGCTAATAAATTTACTTGCTCTGTTGTTTGATTAGAACCCGTCTTTCGCAGTGAGCCTGGCCTATCTGCAGTGATTACAAGTAACTTACTTTGAGAATGGAATGCTTCTAAGGTACCCGGATGAAAGTTTGCAGCTGCGGTTCCACTCGTGCAAACAACCGCAACATAATTATCTGTTGCTTTTGCAATACCAAGCGCAAAGAAGGCGGCGCCTCGTTCATCTATGCGAACGTGTAAATCGATAAGGCCTTTTTGCTCCGCCTCATACAGAGCGATAGATATGGGTGCATTACGGGAGCCTGGTGAGATGATGAAATCACTTACACCTAGTTCCAATAGCTGACGGATGATTGATCGAGCCAAGCTTGTTGCGTTCACTTGGCTTCCAAAATCTTCATGATCCGATCATTCCACCAATGGACTCGCTCTGCACTTGCTCGATACTTATCTAATCCCGCAGGCTCTCTGCGCACGACTTCTAAAAATCCATTTTCTGCAAGTACGGCTGGATTACATATATCTGATTCAAGAAGCGCCACC
This sequence comes from Actinomycetes bacterium, assembly GCA_037143395.1. Taxonomy (GTDB): domain Bacteria; phylum Actinomycetota; class Actinomycetes; order Nanopelagicales; family Nanopelagicaceae; genus PALSA-747. The sequence continues at coordinate 12,769 of JBAWYW010000001.1, forward strand.
GTGCCAAGACCACATGCAAAGCCAGAATCTATAAATGAAGCAGCGAGGGCTAGGCCGTGTGAAATTCCAATCCCAGTTTCTAACGCGCTGGAGATAACGACAGGTAAGCCGATCGTCTCTGCGATTTTGTGGGCAGAGGTAAATCCACCTACGGGTTGCCATTTTAAAATTGCGACATCAGCAACCTCACTCAACTGAGAAAGATCACTTGATAAGTTCTTTCGTATTGATTCATCAATTGCAATCGGTATAGGGCTTTCTGCTTTCACTACTGATAGTTCTGAGGTTAATTGACAGGGCTGTTCGACATATTCGAAGATACTTCCAAAACGTAGGTGATACTCAAGCAAGTTACTTATTGCTGTCGATTGATCCCATCCACCATTTACATCTAGCCTGATCTTTGCATCGGGTATGTGGTCTAATGTCGCCTCAACGACCAATGCTCCGTTTTCAAAATCGTCAACCTTTATTTTTACAGTTTTGCATCCTGAATATCCTTTTAAAATAGTTTTTACTTCAGTTGGCGCAACAATCGGAACTGTTGCGTTGATCGCAATTTTGTTGCGGTAAAGCTCAGGCCAAGGATTATTTGCTGCTTCAAGTGCCGCATCAAGCCAAATCTTTGCTTCGGCTATGTCGTATTCTAAAAATGGAGAGAACTCACTCCAGCCTTCCGTGCCTCTAAAAACTGCGACTTCACGGTAATTAATTCCTCGAAACTCATTTTGGAGTGGTATCGAAAGAATTGTCAGATCAGGAAAGATTTCTTGCAAGGGTTGTGTTGCCATATTGATTAAGGCCGTTTTGGAAATTTATCAAAGTTTGGCTCGCGCTTTTCTTTAAAGGCATCTCGGCCTTCTTGACCCTCTTCGGTGAGGTAAAAGAGCAGAGTTGCGTCTCCCGCAAGTTGCTGCACTCCTGCCAAGCCATCATCAGCAGCATTAAGGCCAGCTTTAAGCAATCGTAGCGCCATAGGAGAATGGCGAAGGATTTCTCTACACCAAGAAACTGTCTCAGCTTCGAGTTCTGCAACAGGTACAACTGTATTTACTAATCCCATATCTAGTGCTTCTTGTGCATCGTATTGACGACATAAGAACCAAATTTCACGGGCTTTTTTCTGCCCGATATGTGCCGCTAACAAACCTGCGCCATAACCACCATCAAAAGACCCAACCATTGGTCCGGTCTGACCGAACTTTGCATTTTCTGCCGCAACTGTTAAATCACAGACAACATGGAGTACATGTCCCCCGCCAATTGCCCAACCTGCGACCATTGCGATTACCGGTTTGGGCAACCTGCGGATTTGAACTTGTAAATCTAAAACATTGAGTCTTCCAATACCTTTTTTGCCCAGGGCATCGCTTCCGATGTAACCATCATCGCCGCGAACATTTATATCGCCACCTGAGCAGAAAGCTTCTGTTCCTTCGCCAGTGAGAATAATTACGCCAACAGATTCATCATCTCGAGCGAAAGAAAACGCTTCTTCTAATTCAAAAAGTGTTTGTGGGCGAAATGCGTTACGAACTTCAGGACGGTTAATTGTGATCTTTGCAATTCCTTCAGCGACTTCATATTTAATATCACCAAATTTCTCGCTTCCGCTGCCAGCAATCCAGGAAGGTATCCGGCGCTCACCAGGTTCACGTTTAATTGGCTTGCTCACGCATAATCCTTCCTATGGCCATTACCGTTCTCGCTGACACGAGTACAAGACGCTAGCCTACGGGGACTATGCCAAAATCGTTACCGCGAGAAGTTATTCATGTTCAGCAGGAGTGGCCAATCGCACAGGTTATCCAAGCCCTTCGGATGGCTTTGGACGGCCAAGGTCCTGCACTCGCCTTCGGCCCAATAACCCACTCCCATGTCGCTAAAAATATTGCGGTAATAATTCCAACCAGTGGATCTACAGGAATGCCAAAGGAAGTGGCACTTACAAGCAAGGCCCTCATAGCTTCAGCAAAAGCTGCACATAAATATCTAAAAGCTAAGAGAAATGAACGCTGGTCTCTTTTGCTTCCAATCAACCACATTGCGGGAGTAAATGTCTTAGTTCGCTCGATATCTTTACAAAGCGAAATTATTGATCTTCGGGGAAAAAATACTAAGGGAAGTGCTGAATACACTTCCATAGTTCCCACGCAGCTATATCGTGCTCTTAATGGAGATAGTGACCTACTTGAGCATCTACAAAGTGCAAAAGCTGTACTAGTTGGTGGTAGTCCAACTTCAGATGATTTGTTAGAAGATGCAAAATCTAAAAATATTAATGTAATAACAACTTATGGAATGTCAGAGATGTCTGGCGGATGTATTTATAACGGTAAGCCTTTGCCTGGGGTTAAAGTAAAGATTAAAAAGCACCATATGATAGCCCTGAGTGGTCCTATGCAGGCCAAGACATATCTCAATGACGAAAAGGCTTGGAAAGCTACAACGAGCAAGAAGTGGTTTGTCACGAGTGACTTTGGAGATTATAAAAAAGGAAAATTAATTGTTCATGGGCGAGTAGACGACTTGATTATTTCAGGAGGAGAAAAAATTTCTCTCTCAGCAATTGAGGGCACTCTTAATGAAAGCTTCCCAGATCAAAGATTCATGGCTTGCGCTGCTAAAGATGCCGAATGGGGAGAGCGTCTTGCCTTGGCTTCTGATGGACAGATCGAAGTTGAGAAAATTAAAGGAATATTGAAAGATAAATTTGGTAACCATGCAGTTCCAAAAGCCTTTATGCCCAGCGTTGAGCTACCAATCACGTCTATAGGAAAGCCAGATCGTAAAAAATTGCTGACTCAATTTGAGAGACTTCACCCATGACATCTGCAGTTGGCTCACAACCCGTTGGTTTTAGTAAGTGGGTTGCCGGGGCGCGTCCACGCACGCTTCCTGCCGCCATTGCTCCCGTGTTAGTCGGCACGAGCCTTATTCCTAGCGATAAGAGACCCATTAATTTGCTCAATGGCCTAGCTGCACTTTTTGTTAGCCTTTTACTACAAATAGCAGTGAATTTTTCAAATGACTACAGTGATGGAATCCGTGGGACTGACAAAAACAGAGTTGGCCCCATGCGTTTGGTAGCAAGCGGCCTAGCAACTGCAAAGCAGGTGAAGGCTGCGGCATATTTATGTTTTATCCTGGCATCATTTTGTGGACTATTCCTTGCTTCACGGACATCGTGGTGGCTCATTGCTCTAGGCCTCATTTGCATTATCGCTGCATGGACATATACGGGAGGCGCAAAGCCCTACGGTTACTCTGGATTTGGTGAGATTTCGGTCTTCATCTTCTTCGGTGTCGTTGCAACCGTTGGTAGCTACTTCATTCAATCCGGAAAGATTACATGGCAAAGTTTTCTGGTCTCAATTCCCATGGGGACACTTTCTTGTGCAATTTTATCGATCAACAACCTTCGTGACCTTCCAAAAGATGCGTTAGTGAGCAAGAAGACACTCGCTGTTCGCATTGGAGATAGGAACGCAAGAAAAATGTTTGTGGGATTAATTCTCCTCGCTCACCTTGCCTCACTTATCAGTGTATTAATCACGCCTTGGGCACTTGCAACTATTGTTTTCCTTCCCATGGCCGTGAAAATCTCTCGAAACGTTATGGGTGGCGCGCAAGGGGCTGCACTCATCCCAATTTTAGGAAAAGTGGGAAAACTTCAACTATTTATTGCAGTAACTTTGGCAATCGCACTACTCGCGCAAAGGTAGACTCAGGACATGTTCGATCTATTGCTAGGCATCGCACTTATTGCAATACAGATCTATGCCCTTTTTGATGTTGCTAAGTCCCCTGAAGAATCGGTGAGGACTCTCCCAAAGTGGGCTTGGATACTCCTCGTAATTATCTTCGGAGCTCTAGGTGCAGTTGGTTGGTTTATTGGTGGGCGAACAAGCCGGCCACGTGGGGTAAATAAAATTCGTCCCAGTACTAGAAAAATCATTCCACCTGATGACAATGACGAATTTTTGAGGAAAATTTAACTCTTACAAGCCAGAGTATGTATGCAGACCAGTTCCCCAGATGTTTACATAAATATAGTTAAATAAAAATGTAGAGCCAGCAAAAATACACAACCATGCTGCCCTACGACCCCGCCAACCAACTGTTACACGCGCATGTAAATAGGCCGCGTATGCAACCCAAGTAATAAATGCCCACGTTTCTTTTGGATCCCAATTCCAATATTTACCCCACGCAGATTCAGCCCAAATTGCCCCGGCAATTACAGCAAATGTCCACAAGGGGAAAACAAAAGCGATGAGTCGGTAGGAGAGTTGATCCAATGATTCAAGAGAAGGAATTCTCTTCGCCCATGTAGGACGTTCACCTCTCTTTTCGATAACTTCCATCCATAAATAAGTCGCGGCTACTAAATTGGCAACAAGGAACACTCCGCCTGAAATAATTGCTGCAGAAACATGAACAGCAAGCCATGGTGATTTAAGCGCTGGGACTAACTGCTCTGAAGGCCTATATAAAACCATGATTGCAGTTCCAAGTGTCAGTAGTGTAAAAAATGAAACTGGTAAACCAAGCCAGCGAAGCTTCCACTTGGCCAGTGAAAATAAATAAGCAGCGCAAAGCGTAAGCGCTCCTGTAATCGAAAATTCATACATGTTGCCCCAAGGGACACGATGAGCCGAAAGTCCACGAGCGGCAACCGCGATAACCACGATGAGAAATCCAAGAACCATCATGGCCGTACCAATTCGGCCGGCACGCTCTGTTTTGGAGAAATCAAAAGTCGTGGTCTTTGAGCCCTCTATGTTTTTTACTGACCAAGCAACCTCAGCTGCATGCGCAAAAAATGCAATTGCAAAAACGAAGAGCGCTGCATAAATTGCCTGATTTGAGAATGAAGCAAGTTGTACCGAATTCATCCTTGTTCCACCTTTCTCTGTAAATCATCAAGCTCTTCATTCAGTCCAGGAACACCGTTCTTCGCAAGACCCGCAATCTCAACACGAGTACCTACCTTTACCCAAATTCTTCGCTGGCGTGTGAAGAGTGAGATCAGTAACCCTAATATTGCAAAAACTGCACCAAACAATGCGTACATCTTCCCAGGATCGTCAACAATCTGCAGGTTGACCCAAGATTTCCAGCCTTCAAATTTGATTGAACCGACACCAAAGTCATATGTGTCGCCCAATTTAAGACCACGCAATCCTATTTTCTTCATTTGGGATGTATTAAGTTCGTAAACCGACTGAGGGTTGCCTGAATCAAGGCCGAGGTTGCCTTGCCACACAGAGATAACTAACTCGGGGTTTAGAACTTCAGGGTAGGAAGAAAACACTCCCTTTGTCTTACTGCTCTTTGCAGTCGGTAAGAAGCTAGCTATAAAACCCACCTGGGGACTCATGTCAGGAACTTTGATTGCTCCAATAGAACTCAAGTTTGCATCTTGTGGAAGAAAAATGACAGGGCCATGAAAAGTGACGGCTCCAGCTTTATTTCGTATTAAAACTACCGGTGAATAGCCATTTGCTTGTAAATAAATCTTTGTATTCCCATATTGCAAGGGTTTATTTACTTTTATTACAACATCCTTTGCTGTACTTCCTACAGGATTAGCAACTGACGTAGTTAGGGTGTAATCCTCAGGCATGCTTGTAATAGCGTTATATTTAGCAGCAAAGTCAGTAACAGTTAATTCAAAGGGTACGAGTGAACCCTGACCTTGAAACTTGCCAAATGAAAGGGTGTCATAAGAGGTTGGTGTATTTACAAATCTCTCACCCATATTCACAATTGCTTCACCTTTACTACCAAAGAGTGAACCAAGCGCAACCCCAACTAAGATGAGTACTAATGAAAGATGGAAAAGTAAGTTCCCAGTCTCTCTTGCGTAACCTTTTTCGGCAGAAATTGAGTTGTCTTCGATCCGCACACGGAAATGATTCTTTTTAAACCAAATTTTTGCGCTCTGTAAAGCGAGATCATTGTTCTGAGTGAGAACACGAAATCCCTCCATACGATCAAGATTTTTTGGGGTGAGTGGGGGCTTTTTTCCAATCGCCTTCAGATGATCGATTGTGCGAGGTAGTACACAACCAATAAGGGAAATGAATAGAAGTACATAAATGGCACTAAACCATGGAGATGCATACACATTAAATAGCTTCAAGCGATCCATCCAATGAGCCAGAGTTGGATCACTCATAAAGTACTGATCAACCTTCTGTGGATTTTGATTACGCTGAGGGAAAAGCGAGCCAGGAATTGAAGCAACACCAAGGAGCATAAGAAGAATTAGCGCCGTCCTCATGCTTGTTAACTGGCGCCAACCCCAGCGCATAATCGCAAAAAATCCCATTAGACCACCGGAATAAAGTTTGAAATAAGTGAACGCAAGGAATTAATTAAATGTGACCAAGCTCCAGTTACCTGAAGTAGACCAATTACTATAAGAAAAACTCCACCAAATATTGTTAGGAGATTTCCTCGTTTGGAAATGAATCGACGCAGCTTTGCTGATTGATCAAAGAAGATTCCAACTAAAATAAAGGGGACTCCAATACCAAAACAGTATGCAAGAGAAAGTATCGCTCCTCTGAGGGCACTTGAACTCTGAAATGAAAGTGCTTGAACTGCGCCAAGAGTTGGGCCAATGCAAGGTGTCCAACCAATTCCAAATAGAAAGCCCAAAAGTGGGGCACCAACTAATCCTGCAGTGGACTTCCAATGAGGTTTAAATGACCGGTAAAACTTCTGATTAAAGAGGAAAATGACTCCCATGCAAATTGTTAGGGCCCCAAGAACTATGGATAACCATCTGGATCCACTTGCGATTTTTGAGCCTAGAGATCCAAAAAGCGCTCCATAACTAATGAATAGAACTGAGAAACCGCTGACAAAGAGAACGGCACCTAGAGCAGTCCGCTTCTTATTTTTTACGTCAGTCATTCCAGCGGAATAGGCAAGATATCCAGGAACTAACGGCAATACACAAGGTGAGAAAAAGGAAATAACTCCAGCAATCAAGGCAACAACCATGGCCAGCATTAAGTTGCCACTAAAGATTTGGTCAACAAAGAAGCTATGCATGAGGGCCATCTTTCAGCACTCGTGTAATTAGATTGGTGAGGAGCGCTGTGGTTACCTCACCACTCACTCTTGCTGCAACGTAACCATGTGAATCAATGATTAATGTCGTGGGTATCGCATTTGGTACCAGTGAACTGCGGAAAGCAACAAGTAGTGAATCATCAGTAAATATCGGATATGAGATCTTGAATCGTTGAGTAAATGCAAGGGCTGAAGATGTGTTGTCCCGTGTAAGTATTCCTGCAAACTGGACACCTTGAGCAGAATATTTTTGCGCAAAATCAGAGAGCAGTGGTGCTTCAGCTCTGCATGGGGCGCACCATGATGCCCAAATATTTAAGACAGTAACCTTATTATGGTCAAGAGAAATATTTCCACTTAAAAGTGTTGGTCCAGATATTACTGGGGAAGGTTTACGGTCCGCTGGTTTTACATAAACGGCAACACCGTTGCCTTCAACAAACGCACTCTGACTAGATTTAGATATTCCACCTGTCGAGCAGCTACTTAAAAAAACAGAGCTTACGAGAATAAAGACCGCTAAAACTATTTTTCTTCGCATTATTTCTTTACCGGTAATAAATGCTTAGCAGGTTCAAAATAGCTAACACCCTCGATTGAACCATCGCTGTCAAGATGAAAGCTGGTTACCGAAGCCAATGTGCATTCCCTTTTACGTGGATCGTGAAGCAACCGACGGCCCTCGACTGCAGAACGTAGAATCCAAATAGGTAATTGGTGTGAGACACAGAATGCATCTTTACCATTAGCAGCATCTCTTGCCTCAAATAAACTTCCAAGCATTCGTGATATTTGTTCTGTGTAAGGCTCGCCCCATGAGGGTTTCCATGGATTAATTAAATGTCTCCATGATGCAGGATGACGCAAGACTCCCGAACCTAATTCAAATTTCTTCCCCTCAAAAATATTTGCAGCTTCAATCAGTTTTTCATCAGTTGTTATTTGCAAGTGATGTGCGGATGCAAGCGGAGTTGCAGTCTCTTGTGCTCTTTGAAGAGGTGAGACGTGTACTGCCCCAACATCAAATTTCTTTGACCACTCTGCAACGGTCTTTGCCATCTCTTGACCGCGCTCTGATAAATACCAGCCCGATTGGCGACCATAGAGAATTTTTTCCGGGTTATGGACTTCGCCATGGCGCAAGAAGTGAATGGTGGCGGGCATGAGATAAGCATAAGCGAGGGCTAAAGTACTGACATGACGGATACCCAGAAACGAGTCGCCTTCTTCGATGTAGACAACACATTGATGAGGGGTTCCTCACTTTTCTTCTTAAGCCGGGGTATGTATCAGCGTGGATTCTTCACCAAGAAAGATATCTCCAACTTTGTCATGGCCAATATCCGCTACCGGCTCTCAGGAATCGAAGATATGGAAGAGATCGCAAAGATTCAGGCCTCTGCCTGTGAATTCTTTCGTGGCCATAGAGCCGATGTAATAGAAAAAATGGGAATTGAAGTTTATGACGAGTACGTCTCGCCAGCTTTATGGCAAGGAACAATTGAAATTGCAAATGAGCATTTAAAGAACAACGAAGAGGTCTGGTTGGTCACAGCTACTCCACTTGATCTTGCAAATCTGATCGCTGAAAGACTTGGCTTTACTGGCGCACTTGGGACTATTGCAGAGGTTAAAGAAGGCGTCTACACAGGTAAATTAATCGGTCAACTTCTCCACGGCCCTAATAAAGCGATTGCTGTAAAAAATTTGGCTCTAGAGAAGAATATTGATTTAGCCCACTCATATGCCTACTCAGATAGCCACTTCGACATTCCATTACTGAGTACTGTCGGGTACCCAAGAGCCATCAATCCGGATGCTCAGTTACAAATACACGCGCTACGAAATAATTGGCCAATACATGACTTCCGTCGAGGCCGGATATTCAAAAAACTTATCGCGCCGACCCTTAGCCGTGTTATGAAGGTGACGACGCTCATCTCCCCCCGTAGTTGGAAAAAAAGGTAGACCTGTAAATCGAGGTAGCAAAACTCCAGTAATGTAGGCCAGTTATGTCCTACTCCTTGGCTGATGAACTGCGCATGCGCGCTGAGAGTGAAATCGCGCTGCTCTTTACTTTGCGACCAGACCTGATCTCTCCTGTCCCCACTGATATCTCAGCACTTGCTGCGCGCGCAAACTCAATGCCAAGTGTGATGCGTGCACGTGATGCACTCAATAAATGGGAGATAGACATACTTACTGCGATCTGCACACTTGGAGATCCAATTTCTCTGATGGAAGTACTCAGCATGACGAGTAAGGATGCTAAGCCAGCTGTCCTTTCCTTGTGGCAACGAGCGCTTATATATAAAGATGGTGAGCATTATCGTGTTCCAAGTAATGTAAGAATTGCAATTGGAGAGCACCCGGCAGGGCTAGGACCGGTAGCCACAAAGAAAATTGATTTTTCACTTCTTGGAGAAGCACCAAAAGGCGCCATTGATTTGTTACAACGTATGGTCTGGGGACCACCAAAAGGCCAAGTTGCTGATGTAAAGAAGGCCCCTCCCGCAATTAAATGGCTCATCACAAATAACTTTCTCATTCCTTTTGATTCACAAAATGTTTTACTCCCAAGAGAAGTTGCTCTTCACTTTAGAGAGGGGAAAGTTTTCAAAGAACTCCAACCCATACAGCCAACGATCTCTGGAACATCAAGAAAGCAAAAAGATGTTGATTTGGCAGCGATCGCGAATATTGGAACGTTTATTAGATGGTGTGAGGAATTGGCTCACAACTGGTCAGACGAGCCTCCTATGGGTTTAAAATCGGGCGGTCTAGGGGTAAGAGATCTAAAACGCACCTCAGAACACCTAGGTATATCTGAGAGCTGTACAGCATTTGTTGCTGAGCTTTTGTTTATCGCTGGTTTGATAGTGATCGACACAGATGATCAGATTATGCCGACAAATGCTTTCGATATTTGGCTGACCCGAAGCATCGAAGAGCGATGGCATGCGATAGCTTCTCTCTGGCTTGAAACTTCGCGCATGAGCGGACTAATAGGGAAAGCTGAGAATAAAAATATCTCAGCACTTGGACCTGAGCTAGATCGAGCAGGTGTCAGCCTCATCAAGAGAAATACCCTTGAATTATTGGAGAAAAACCTAGAAGTCGATCCTTCTATTGACTCAGTAAACATTTGTATTCAGTGGCTCGCGCCAACAAGGGCCAACTCTGACTATGTCGAGTGGATATTGAGAGAAGCTGAATGGCTTGGCATTTCAGGGCAAGGAGCACTTTCAAGTTTTGGAATTGCGCTACTTCATAATCAAGATCTCGGTATCGAATCAGCTCTTCCAAAACCGGTTGACCATATTTTAATCCAGGCAGATAACAGCGCAATTGCACCTGGCCCACTTACCATTGAACTGGCTAATGCGATTGGAACTATTGCAGATATTGAAAGTCGCGGTGGTGCAACCGTCTATCGCTTTAGCGAAGCATCCATTCGTCGAGGACTTGACCATGGACAAACTGGTAACTACATACTTGATTTTCTTAAAAAAACTTCTAAGACGCCTGTTCCTCAACCACTTGAGTACTTAATAACGGATGTCGCAAAACGTCATGGAAAGCTGCGGGTCGGTATCGCCCACACATACCTTCGTTGCGAGGATGAAGGACTGATTGCTGAGATACTGCACGATAAGAAGCTAGAACCTCTTCGAATGCGAAAGCTTGCTCCGCAGGTATTAGTTTCTGATATTGAAATGAATGAATTAATGAATTTGCTTCGCGAAGCTGGGTATTTGCCAGCTGCAGAAAATGTATCAGGTGTTTTAATTTCTGCGCCTCTTATTCGCCGTGCAAAATCTCGACCAAAACCTCCAAGGGTTGTTAGTGAAATATCAACACCTACTCAAGTTGTAATTAATTCTGCAGTGAAGGCACTACAAGCTGGCGAGAAGGCAAGTTCACATAAGCCTCGCGATATCCCAAGGACGACTGCGAATGAAACAGTTGAGTTACTTCACCAATATATTGAGGAGCGAGTAAGACTGACAATTGGATATGCCGATACAAATGGCGGTGTTTCAAACCGTCTCATCGATCCACTTTCAATCTCTCTTGGAACCTTAGTTGCTCGCGACCATGCCACTGGAGAGATCACCCATTTCCGTATTCCCCGCATAACAGGCGTGGGTGTGGCTAATGAGTAACCAGGCTGATGTGAATTACGGCAGACTACTCCCATGACATTTCTCGCTGACTTACAAAAGCTGGTGGAATGCCAATCTCCAACTGAGGATTTAGCTTCTTGCCAAAAAGTTATGGAAGTAGCAAAGAAAATTGCAGAAGATAACTTGCCTCATGAAGCAGAAATAATTATTGAGTCGGGCCGCCCCGTTTTTTGGTGGGGATCAAAGAATCCTAAAATTGTTCTCCTTGCACATCTAGACACAGTTTGGCCTCTCGATTCATTTAAGCCCCTTTGGAAAGTAGATGGCGACAAAATCAGTGGACCTGGAATATTTGATATGAAAGCAGGGTTCCTGCAAGCACTATACGCGCTCAAGGAAAATCCAGATGCTCACAAAAGTGTTGCCCTCATCGCTACTAGTGATGAAGAAACTGGAAGCAAGAGTTCTCGCGATCTAATTACTCGGCTATCAAAGAGCGCCAAGGCTGTACTAGTTTTGGAGTCATCACTTAATGGCAAAGTAAAAGTAGGGCGAAAAGGTACATCTATGTACCAAATTAAGATTCACGGACGCGCCTCACATGCTGGTCTTGAACCAGAAAAAGGTATCAATGCGACTGTAGAGATAGCTGAAATTATTACTCAGGTAGTGAAGTTGGCTAATCCTGAACATGGAACAACAATTGTTCCCACCATGCTTGAATCTGGGACAACAACAAATACTGTTCCAGCTCTTGCAACGCTAGATATTGATTCACGATCATTTTCGCAAGCAGAGCTTGAGCGTTTAGATTCAGCGATCAGATCTTTGAAGCCTAAGCACCCAGATGCACAGATTGAAGTTACTGGTGGGATAAATAGACCTCCTTTGGAAACAACTTCAACTCAAATGCTTTATAAGAAACTTGAAGCCACGGCAAAGAAAATTGGAATGCCTCCGGTCGGCTCGGCGAGTGTAGGTGGGGCAAGTGATGGCAATTTTGCTGCCGCTGCAGGTGCGCCAACTCTTGATGGACTGGGCGCAACAGGAGATGGTGCTCATGCATCACACGAACATATCTTGGCATCAACTGTTTCAGATCGAATCTCACTACTAGCAGCATTTATTAAGGAGCTCATTAGTGAGTGATGGCCCGTTAATTGTTCAAAGCGATAAGACGTTGTTGCTTGATATTGACCATCCACTTTCCGATGAATGCCGAAGAGCTATTGCAGCATTTGCTGAGTTAGAAAAATCTCCAGAACACATCCACACGTATAGGCTCACTCCGCTTGGTTTATGGAACGCACGAGCAGCCGGACATGATGCAGAGCAAGTTGTAGATACTTTGCTTAAATACTCTCGTTTTGCTGTTCCACATGCATTGCTAGTCGATATTGCTGAAACTATGTCTAGATATGGACGACTACGCCTTGAAGCCCACCCTGTTCATGGGTTAACACTGGTTTCAAATGACCCAGCAGTTCTCAGGGAAGTTACCCGAGGGAAAAAGGTTGCGCCCATGCTGGGGCTGCAACTCGATGATGAAACTATTGTCGTGCATCCCGGCCAACGTGGATTTCTCAAGCAGGCCCTATTGAAACTTGGTTGGCCTGCAGAAGACTTTGCAGGTTACGTGGATGGTGAACATCATGAAATTGCATTACGCGAAGAGGGCTGGTCAATTCGCAAATATCAATCTATGGCTGCAGAAGGATTTTGGCATGGTGGTTCAGGAGTTGTAGTGCTTCCATGTGGTGCGGGAAAGACAATTGTTGGCGCAGCAGCTATGGCACATGCGAAGGCAACAACACTTATTCTTGTAACAAATACTGTGGCAGCAAGGCAGTGGCGGGATGAATTACTCCGAAGAACAACTCTCCACGAGGACGATATTGGTGAGTATTCAGGTGCGAAGAAAGAAATTCGCCCAGTAACTATTGCAACATACCAAGTAATGACGATGAGGCGGGGTGGCGTATATGCCCACCTTGATTTATTTGATGCGATTGACTGGGGTCTGATTATTTATGACGAGGTGCATCTCCTGCCTGCTCCAATATTTAGGTTTACCGCCGATATTCAGTCTCGTCGTCGTCTTGGGCTAACTGCCACTCTTGTTCGTGAAGACGGCATGGAGGGTGAGGTTTTCTCTCTCATCGGACCAAAGCGCTTCGACGTTCCTTGGAAAGAAATTGAATCACAGGGCTATATCGCCCCAGCAGACTGTGTTGAAGTTCGCGTAACTCTGACTGAAGAAGAACGCTTGAACTATGCAACAGCTGAGCAAGAAGATCGATATCGTTTTTGCTCAACAACGCTTACAAAGCGCAGGGTTGCCGTCGCACTTGCAAGACAGCATTCTGAGGATCAAGTCCTTGTTATTGGTCAATATATTGATCAGCTTGACGCACTAGGTGAAGAACTTGGAGTCCCTGTTATTAAGGGTGATACACCAGTTAAAGAAAGAGAGCGTTTGTTTAATCTCTATAGAACTGGTGAAATTAAGTGTTTAGTTGTTTCTAAAGTCGCAAACTTTTCAATTGATTTGCCCGATGCAACAATTGCTATTCAAGTTTCAGGAACATTTGGATCAAGACAGGAAGAAGCGCAGCGGCTCGGTCGTATTTTGCGCCCAAAGGCTGATGGCCGTGGTGCTCGTTTTTACTCTCTTGTTGCAAGAGACACAGTTGACCAAGACTTCGCTCAAAACAGGCAACGTTTTCTAGCGGAGCAAGGATATGCCTATCGCATCATTGATGCAGATGAAATTCTCTCTAAAGAGTAGCAAATACTTTTTTAAACCTATCTGGGTCTACTTTAAAGAAATCGTGCGGCATTCCGTTAATTAAAATTACAGGAACTTGTTCACCATACTTATCTTCAAGCTCCTGATCTGCATCTATGAATATTTCATCGATAACAAAAACAAGTTCTTCCTGAAGAGCTTCTAAAGTTGCAAGCGCAGATTCACACAAATGGCAACCATGGCGCGAATAGACCTGAACAGTGACCATATCCACCCTTCATCAACGATTAATCTCTGTATTTACTGTGAAAATAGAGTACAAGCATTTGCTGATCAATTTCCCCACTAAGATTTTTCACTATGCGGGCTTGGAAAATCAGCACACCTCTCCTGGCGTCAGCGACTCTAGTTGTTGGCCTCACCCTCCCCATCTCATCAGCCACTGCCTTCACAATTAATGAGATTCCGGCTGGATGGGTTCATACTTATGCTGCCCCCGAGCTTGCAAGTGTAACAAACTCAACTTGGAGCGACACCGCCGCTCATCTAAATACTGCCAGCACAATTAATATCAGCTTTCAAAATATCTCAGAGCAAGAGCAGGTGGCAATTCAAGCAGCAATAAATATTTGGTCAGATAACTGGAGTTCATCTGTTCCTGTGAACGTAACGGCATCTTCACAAGTTGAACCTTCGGCTGGGGTATTGGCCTCTGCTAGCGCGGTTAATTATTTTAATAACTTCCAAGGTGCTCCTGATCAAACAGTCTGGTACTCCTCTGCGATGGCAAATGCCCTTTCCGGGAAAGATCTAGATCCAACAAATCCTGAAATTAAAATCAACATTAATGCTGCAATGCAAAATCTTTTCTATCTTGGAACAGATGGAAAGTGCCCTCCTAATCAATACGATCTCGAGTCAATAATTCTTCATGAATTCGCACACGGCTTAGGTTTTATATCAAACGATGTTTTCTACCCAGCGACTGGAGTAGGGCAACTCAATCGCCCGACTCCTTTTGACGCATTTGCTGTACTACCCGATGGAAGTCGCTTGATGGATCTACCTTCGCCCTCAGCCCAACTGGGACAAGCTTTCCAAAATACTTTAGTGTGGAATGGCCCAATTGGTATCGCGGCAAACAATGGAAGTAAACCAGTTCTATTTACACCCAATCCTTATCAACCTGGCTCCTCGGTAAGTCATTTGGATCAAGTGACATTTCAAAGTTTTGGACCAAATGCACTCATGACGCCAAGCTGGCCTCCAGGAGCAGTGTTCAGAAGTCCAGGTCCACTCGTACTTGGGATGCTTCAAGATATGCGAACAAAACCACCTGGAGGTAAACCTGCAGGACTTCCTAATGCGCCCCGAAATATTCGAGCAATCGTTGGGGATAAATATGCGATTGTTAACTTTGATCCTCCTGATAATGCTCGCACATCTCCCATTGATTCATACACGGTAAAAGTTGATGGGACTTTAAATGTTTTTACCGCAACTAACAGTCCTATACGAGTCACAGGGTTGAAAGATGGAATTTCATACACATTTACAGTGAGTGCAACAAATCAAGTAGGAACTTCGGTTGGAGCAAAAAGTAATTCAGTTACTCCACAAATGGGATGGACTTCCAACGTCATAGATGCCAATGCAGATGCAAAATATCTAGCAACTACGACTTTTCAGGGAAAGCCAGCTGTAGTTTATAGCAACTCTAAAGTAGGCAATTTAACACTTGCGACTTGGAGCGCAGGTAAATGGAGTAAACAGATCATTGATGGAAACTCAGATTTATCTGGGAAAACAACTAATGATGTATCCGGATACATCTCGGTGTGTACTTCAGCGCCGGGCAAGAACCAGCGATTAAATGTCTTCTATGGTGATGTGACAAAGAAATGGCTGCGTTATGCCGGGTATAACGGTAAAACTTGGAAATACAGCATTGTTGATGGCAATGGAGCAACCATCAATGACTATAAAGATTTCAGTCGTGTACGTACCGCAAGTGATGTGAGTGGAGCGAGTGCATGCGTTGATACACCTGATGGTCTTCAGGTTTTCTACCGTGATCAAAGTCAGGGAATTATTTTAGGAGCAGTTCAATCCTCTGGCGGTTGGCAATATGAGTTAGTCGATGGGGACCGAGTTACTGGATCGCGGACAACTGGTGATGTTGGATTTCATATACGTGCCCTGAACCTTGATTCAGATGTCTACCTGATTTATGACTCTGTTTTACAAATCAATCAACAAAAGCAGGCAGTCCAAGAAGCAGTTCGACTAGCAACTCGTAGCACTACTTTGCCTGAAGATTGGAACTACTCCACACTTGATTCATATGGTGGAGACGTAGTTATCGCTGGATACGACGTTGGGCTTATTAATCATGCTGGACATATTAAAGCAAGCTGGATGGCATCAACCGGTGTATCCCTTCCAGACGCAGACAGCATCCGTTACGCAGACCTTGCAACCCCGACTAAAATTGGACAAATAAGCTCTGGCATCTTTGGAACACCTGCCGCACCCATGCAAACTGATGGAAAATATATTCTCTTCAATTGCCAAGCAAGACTTTGCAGCCTAAACACTACAAACAGAATAATTTCACTTGTCACAGCGTCAGACGTTTCTAAGTCAGGTAAGGTCGAATGGATTAAATTGGGTGCCACTCAATATGCTCTGGCAGGAATTAATGGAAAGTTGATTGGCTACAAAATTAAATAAGTTATTTTGTATTTAGAAAAAGTAAGCTATAGATTCCCTGGTCACTATTTGCTAACACCAAGCCAAATCCTGGTTGATACTTGAGTGAGACTAATTTTCCATTAAATGTAAAAAGTTCAGCAATCCCGCCTTTAAGGGAACTTTTTATGAGAACAGATGTTGAGCCCTTTGGTTTAAATCCTGAAATCCCAGGAATCGCTTTTGATGTCGCAAAGCTTTGCCAGCTGTAAGTAGAACTCTTAATAAGAGTGACTGCTTTGTTTGGGAGAGTTTTCTGCTTACTTAATTTTATCGGCGATAACCCCGTAGTACTGATCGTTGACTCAAACGTATTTGCGCCCGAACTATTACTAACTCCTGAAACTACAATTTTCTTTAATTTTAATGTGATTGTGCTTGGAAGGAGTACATCTGTTGAATCAGATGTGTAGGTATTAACAAGTGAACCACTCGGGCTAATCTCCCAAACAACAAGTCGTTTTAAGCCGCTCGTGGGCGGTGCAACAGGGGCAACTAGTATTTGTGAAGGATTAACCGTATTCGGAGCCAAGGGTGTTGGCGTTACCTGTGGTGTTGGAATAGCAGTTGCACCTGCTACCCAAATATTGCCAAGTGAATCTATATAACCGGAAGTGGCCACATCATCTAGCACGGTACCTAGTCGCAAATTCCATAACTGCTGGCCTGTATAGCTGACGGCTGAAATATACCCATCACTAGTTCCACCAAGTGCAGGACTTGTCACAAGGGTTGATGTCGATGTTTCAATCGTTCCAATAAGAAAGGTTCCTGAAGCGTTCGTTAGAACATCTGAGAGTTGATCCCCTCCCGATAAAGCGAGGGCAAAAGATGTTGCTAAAGGTCTGACAGGAATCGGTTTTGTCGCAGCACTAGCATGGCTAATCGTTATGACTACCAAAAAGAATAGCGCCGTTATAAAGTTCTTTTTCACGCCAGTTCGCGCGAACGATCTGCTGCGGCCTGCATAGCACGTGCTACTAATTCTTGTAGTTTTCCTTCGTTGAAAACCGCTAATGCCTCTGCAGTCATTCCTTTAGGGCTTGTGACATTCTCACGCAGCGTTGAGGCACTTTTACCTGATTCAGCTAACATTTTTGCTGATCCAATAATAGTTTGAGTGACTAATTCTGTTGCAACCTTTTCACTGATTCCCATTTTTACGGCTCCGCTTACCATCGCCTCAACAAAGGCAAAAAAGTAGGCAGGACCTGACCCACTCGTTGCTGCTGTCGCATCTTGCAATTCTTCACTCACTTCAATCACCTTTCCACATGCAAGTAATACTTCTCGTAA
This sequence comes from Actinomycetes bacterium, assembly GCA_037143395.1. Lineage (GTDB taxonomy): Bacteria > Actinomycetota > Actinomycetes > Nanopelagicales > Nanopelagicaceae > PALSA-747. The sequence continues at coordinate 30,781 of JBAWYW010000001.1, forward strand.
ATACTCTAAATCACTTTCCTGAACATTTTTACCGGCTGAAATTATTGACATTCCCTCACCGAACATCATGGGCGTATTTGGCATTACTCGAATAACTGATTGCATAGAATCAAGTGCTGCTTCTAAAACCGAAGTCTTCTTACCTGCTAGGAACGAAACAACTACAGCTTGTGGACTCACCTCTGATGCGATCTCGGCAAGTAAATCATCAAGTCCTTGTGGCTTCACCGCGAGCAACAGGATATCTGACTCTTTCGCAAGGGCAGTATTGGAAGCAGACTTAACCTCATACTTCTTTTCAACCTCAGTTTTACGCTCTGGGCTGCGTACTGAAAAAGATATTAACTCGCGAGATACGCCAGCCTTGATTAGTCCGGCAAGAACCGCTTCACCCATATTGCCAACCCCGATGATGCCCACTCGTGAAGATTGGATTTTCAAGTTCGCCACATACAGAGCCTACCCAATAGACTCTCGCACTATGCCTGAGGTAAAAGATGGTTTCGCTCGCGACTTTGTTGAGTTTGCTGATCCTGCAAAACCAGAGGAGATCTTCCGCTGTGACCTGACGTGGCTGACCTCATATTGGACATGCATTTATGGCGCAGGATGTTGTGGGATTGATGCAGATAAGCCAGATGCCGGATGTTGTTCTGATGGCGCTTATTACTCAGATGAAGAAGATGAGGCACGAACACAAAAGGTTGCTGCACGCCTCACGCCAGCTATGTGGCAGTTCTACAACGAAGCACAGCCAAAGAAAAAAGGAAGCAAGCTTAAGATTTCAGAAGTTGGATTAGATAACGATCGCAAGACCCGTAAAATTAACGACTCATGTATTTTCCTTAATCGCATGGACCATGCGGCGCCCGGATATACGGGTTCATTTGGTTGCGTATTGCACCACCTCGCAGAAAAAGAGGGAGTGCACTTCGTTGAGACAAAGCCCGATGTTTGCTGGCAGCTGCCGATCCGCAGAAGTTTTGAAACCAGAGAATTTGGTGATGAAGAAATTTCTGTGACAATCATTGGTGAATATGAACGCCTTGCTTGGGGAGAGGGTGGAAAAGACTTCGCTTGGTACTGCACAGCAAATACTGAAGCGCATGTTGGTCGTGAACCTGTATATAAATCTAATAACAATGAACTTATTGCACTCATGGGACCAGAGGCATATGCAGAGTTAGTGAAGCATTGTGATGCTCGCGTTGAAGCAATAGCCGCAACTGCAAAGCAACAACGCAAACGTGAGCTTCCACTTTTCCAAATTCATCCAGCAACGGTTGCAGCTCGTGGCCAAGGCTCCCGCTAAAGATCCATTCCGCTGCGCCGAGTGCGGGTGGACATCTACAAAGTGGGTTGGCAGGTGTGGTGAGTGCCAAGCCTGGGGAAGTGTTGAAGAGATCGCTGCGCCAAAGAAACTTTCACTTGTCCCTGGATCAGTTTCCCAAAATGCGACACCAATCGGTGAAGTTAGTTTAGAAAGTGCCAAAGCGCGTTCTAGCGGTGTGAGTGAATTAGATCGTGTGCTTGGTGGTGGCTTAGTACCAGGGGCGGCAATTCTGCTGGCAGGTGAGCCAGGCGTTGGCAAATCAACACTTTTACTTTCTGTTGCTGCTCAATCTGCAAAAGAGAAGATGACTGCCCTTTACATAAGCGGTGAGGAATCAGCATCCCAAGTTCGTTTACGTGCTGAGCGCTTAAATGCAATTGATCCAAATCTGTGGTTGGCGGCAGAGAACGAATTGGGTTCTGTTATCGCACATATTGATGCTGTGAAGCCACAGCTACTCATCATTGACTCAATTCAAACTATTTCAAGTAGCGCAGTGGATGGTGCCCCTGGTGGCGTAACGCAAGTTCGAGAGATAGCCGCCGCTCTGATTAGAATCGCAAAGGATCGAAATATCACCTTAGTACTTGTCGGACATGTGACTAAGGATGGATCAATTGCTGGCCCTAGGTTGCTTGAGCACCTTGTTGATGTTGTCTTAAATTTTGAAGGTGAGCGTCACTCAAGGCTGCGCCTCATTCGCGCAATAAAGAATCGCTTTGGAGCATCAGATGAAGTTGGCTGCTTTGATATGAGTGAGTCAGGAATAACTAGTTTGACTGATCCCACTGGTTTATTTACAACTCGTCACAGCGAGCCTGTACCAGGAACTTGTGTCACTGTTGCGCTAGAAGGACGAAGGCCATTACTTGCCGAGATACAAGCGCTAGTTGGAACACCAGTTGCTGAAGGCCGAGATTTTGGAAACTCGCGCAGAGTGACATCTGGTCTAGATACTCCTCGCACGGCAATGACTCTTGCTGTACTTGAACTTCGTGCAAATATCAGACTCTCCGGACGCGATGTATACGTCGCAACAGTTGGTGGGATGAAGATGAATGAGCCATCTGCCGATTTAGCTGTCGCACTTGCTGTTGCATCTGCCGCAAAGGGGTTAGCGCTTCCTGCAGATCTTGTTGCTATAGGTGAAGTCGGGCTTGCTGGTGAAATACGTAAAGTGACTGGTGCACAGCAACGAATCGCTGAAGCTGCCCGTCTTGGGTTTAAGCGCGCGATGGTTCCTGCTGGTTCTGATCTGAAAATTGCTGGAATTGAGATTATGGAAGTCGCTCGTCTTGAACAAGCGATTGCAAAAGTAAAAATCAACTAAGAGTTCTCCCTGTGAAACAAACTTCAGTACTCCGCTGGTTTGACGAAAATAAGCGTGATTTACCTTGGCGCAATACATCACCTTGGGGGGTCATGGTGAGTGAATACATGCTTCAACAAACACCCGTGAACCGAGTTCTTCCAATTTGGAATGAGTGGCTTACTCGTTGGCCTACACCGCAAGACTTAGCGGTAGCGAAGAAGGGTGATGTCATCAAAGCATGGGGGCGTTTGGGCTATCCCCGCCGCGCACTTCGGTTACATGAAGCAGCGGGAGTTATTGCAAAGAAGTTTGGGAACCAAGTCCCTAGAGCGATCGAAGATCTTCAATCACTTCCAGGAGTTGGAGATTACACGGCAGCAGCAATTGCTGCTTTTGCATATAACGAGTCATCTCTTGTTTTAGATGTGAACATTCGTAGACTATTTGCTCGAGTAATTGATGGTGATCAATTTGCATCAGCAGCCCCCAGCAAGATCGAACGAAAGCTTCGCTTTGAATTAATCCCGAGTGATGGTGCTAAATGGGCAGCCGCAACGATGGAATTGGGTGCACTCATCTGCACTGCGCGTAATCCAACCTGCGATAAATGTCCTCTCAAGAAGGAATGCTTATGGCGTGAAAAAGGCTATCCGCAATCAGAGGTGAAAAGAAAGTCGCAGGGATGGGTAGGAACTGACCGCCAATGTCGTGGGGTTATTGTGCAGGCCCTTAGAGAGAATCGAAAGCAAACTAAAATTGCACTTAACAAACTTTGGCATGATGAAATACAAGTGGAATTAGCCCTGAAAACACTACTTGCCGATGGCCTCATTGAGGCAACCGGCAAGAGTTATCAATTACCTAATTAGTTAGAAGTTGGTGCGCCTTCTAGATCGCCAGGAGTATCTGGCATCTCAGACTTAACGACACCCTTGAAAGTAAAGGTTTCTGTTTCGCCCTCAACAGCAACATCAACGAGAGTGATTTCACCTGGCTTTACATCGCCAAACAAAATCTTCTCAGAAAGTACATCTTCGATCTCACGTTGGATTGTGCGACGAAGTGGACGCGCTCCTAGTAACGGATCATAACCACGCTTTGCAAGCAGTGCCTTGGCAGCAGATGTGAGCTCAATGCCCATATCTTTCGCACGAAGGCGCTCATCCAAGTTAGCGATCATGAGATCAACAATTTGAACAATTTCATCCTCAGATAGTTGATGGAAGACAACAACTTCATCAATACGGTTAAGGAATTCAGGACGGAAATGATTCTTAAGCTCATCGGCAACCTTTGCCTTCATGCGCTCATAGTTTCCAAGTGCATCATCTGCATTGTGGAACCCAAGACCAAGGCTCTTTGAGATATCACGTGTTCCAAGGTTTGTGGTCATGATGATCACGGTGTTCTTGAAATCAACTACACGTCCTTGGGCGTCGGTTAGACGTCCATCTTCTAGTACTTGAAGAAGTGAGTTGAAAATATCTGGGTGAGCTTTTTCAATTTCATCAAAAAGCACAACAGAGAATGGCTTACGACGCACTTTCTCAGTGAGTTGTCCACCTTCGTCATATCCAACATATCCAGGAGGTGCACCAAAGAGGCGCGAAGCTGTGTGCTTCTCTGAATACTCAGACATATCAAGTTGGATGAGTGCATCTTGATCACCAAATAAGAAGGCAGCAAGTGTGCGAGAAAGTTCAGTCTTTCCAACACCAGAAGGACCGGCAAAAATAAATGATCCACCCGGACGCTTTGGATCTTTTAGGCCAGCGCGTGTGCGACGAATTGCTTGAGACAAAGCCTTGATCGCTTGGTTTTGCCCAATAACACGTTTGTGTAATTCATCTTCCATGCGAAGTAGACGTGCTGTCTCTTCTTCGGTCAACTTGAATACTGGAATTCCAGTTGAATGTGAAAGAACTTCAGCAATGAGCTCTTCATCCACTTCAGCGACGACATCTAGATCGCCAGCCTTCCAAGACTTTTCGCGTTCAGCTTTCTCGGTAATCAGCGACTTTTCTTTGTCGCGAAGTGCAGCAGCTTTTTCGAAATCTTGACCATCAATGGCAGATTCCTTCTCTTTGCGGGCAGCAGCAATTTTGTCATCGAATTCGCGAAGCTCAGGAGGCGCAGTCATACGACGAATCCGCAGACGTGAACCTGCTTCATCAATCAGATCGATCGCCTTATCTGGCAAGAAACGATCTGCAACATATCGATCTGCAAGTGTTGCTGCAGAAACTAGCGCTGCATCAGAAATGGAGACTTTATGGTGAGACTCATAACGATCACGAAGTCCCTTAAGAATTTCAATTGTGTGCGGCAATGATGGCTCGGCAACCTGAATAGGTTGGAAACGGCGCTCAAGTGCAGCATCCTTTTCAAGATGCTTGCGATATTCATCGAGAGTAGTTGCGCCAATTGTCTGGAGTTCACCACGAGCGAGCATTGGCTTCAAAATGCTTGCAGCATCGATAGCTCCTTCTGCTGCTCCGGCGCCGACAAGCGTATGGATCTCGTCAATGAATAGAACGATATCTCCGCGCGTACGGATCTCTTTAAGTACTTTCTTTAAGCGCTCTTCAAAGTCTCCGCGGTAGCGGCTACCTGCGACAAGCGCACCGAGATCAAGTGAGTAAAGCTGCTTGTCACGAAGTGTTTCAGGAATATCTCCCTTAACAATCGCTTGGGCCAAGCCCTCAACAATTGCAGTCTTGCCAACACCAGGTTCTCCAATAAGAACTGGGTTGTTCTTCGTGCGACGTGAAAGAACTTGCATCACACGTTCAATTTCTTTTTCACGGCCAATAACCGGATCAAGCTTTCCCTCACGGGCAGCTTGTGTCAGATTGCGTCCGAATTGATCAAGCACAAGTGAAGTTGAAGGAGTTCCTTCTGCAGGGCCACCAGAAGCAACTGCTTCTTTTCCTTGATAACCAGAGAGCAATTGAATAACTTGTTGGCGCACACGATTGAGATCTGCACCCAACTTAACAAGTACTTGAGCAGCAACACCCTCACCTTCACGGATAAGTCCAAGAAGAATGTGCTCAGTTCCAATGTAATTATGTCCAAGTTGGAGCGCCTCACGAAGTGAAAGCTCTAAAACTTTTTTAGCACGTGGTGTAAATGGGATGTGACCAGAAGGTGCTTGTTGGCCTTGTCCAATGATTTCTTCAACTTGAGAACGTACTGCTTCAAGTGAAATACCTAGAGCTTCGAGTCCCTTTGCGGCAACCCCTTCACCTTCGTGGATGAGTCCAAGAAGAATGTGTTCAGTGCCGATGTAGTTGTGATTGAGCATGCGGGCTTCTTCTTGCGCCAGCACAACAACACGGCGAGCTCGATCAGTAAACCGCTCGAACATCAGGCACCTCTTTCTTGGGCTTTATTCTCTAGGTCTAGCCTACCCATAACGCTTAATGTCCTCTATTTATGCCCATTTATGCCGTAAAAATTGGGTAAATCTAGGGGGATTTAAAGTATCCGCAACATACGGGTATTTCCCAGGGTATTTGGCTTTACCCGCTCTAAATCTAGGAACTCAGCAACACCCTCATCATAAGAGCGCAGTAGCTGTTGATAAACCTCTGGGGAGACGGGAGTTCCCTCTATAACCTCAAAGCCGTTACGGGAAAAGAAATCAATTTCAAAAGTGAGGCAATAAATTCTTGCAACACCAATTTCTTTTGCTTTGTTAACAATTTTTTCAATAATCGCATTTCCAACACCCTGGCCACGCATCTTTTCGAGAACGGCAACCGTACGAACTTCTGCCAAATCTTCCCAGAGAACGTGTAGCGCTCCACACCCAACGATTTCACCATCGAATTCTGCAACGGTAAATTCCTGAACTGTTTCGTAAAGGGTGACCGTTTCCTTCGAAAGCAATCGTCCCCCGCTGACATTTGCATCAACAATTTGTCGGATAGCTTTTATGTCTGAAGTCTTAGCAGGACGGATCAGAACCGTCATGACTCCTCCGGTTTTACTAGGGGGAACAAAATGGTTTCGCGGATTCCAAGACCAGTAAGTGCCATCAGCAAACGGTCAACGCCCATGCCCATTCCACCCATTGGCGGAACTCCGTATTCCATCGCTCTTAAGAAGTCTTCATCAAGATTCATTGCTTCAACATCACCCTTTGCGCCGAGTGCGGCTTGCTCAATTAATCGCTCGCGTTGGATCACCGGATCAATAAGTTCTGAATAACCTGTTGCTAATTCGAAGCCTTCAACATAAAGATCCCACTTTTCAACCAATCCAGGAATTGTGCGGTGCCCACGAACTAATGGAGACGTGTCAACTGGGTACCCTTTAACAAAAATTGGTTCGTTTAATTTGCCTTCACTCACATGCTCGAAGATTTCTTCTGCGAGTTTGCCTGTAACCCATTTAGGATCGACTTTTATCCCTAGTTTTTCAGCAATTTTCTTCAAATCCGCTAGTGAAGTTTGTGGAGTAACACTCTCCCCAACCCCATCAGAAATAAGATCAAATAAATTTGCCTCACGCCACTTACCGCCAAGGTTTACTTCTCGGCCATCATGATGGCGTACTACATGAGACCCAAACACAGCTTCAGCTGCTTCTTGAATTAAATCTTGTGTGAGTTTGGCGATTGTGTTCCAGTCGCCATACGCCTGATAACTCTCGATCATTGCAAACTCAGGTGAGTGGCTGGAGTCAGCGCCTTCATTACGGAAGTTACGGTTAATCTCAAAAACACGCTCAATTCCACCTACGACGCAACGCTTTAAGAATAGCTCTGGGGCTATTCGGAGGAATAAATCCATGTCATATGCGTTGCTACGAGTTTTAAATGGGCGGGCTGTTGCACCGCCATGCATAACCTGAAGCATAGGAGTTTCAACTTCAATAAAATCTCTTCTAGAAAAAGAATCACGCAAAGACTTCATTACCTGTGGACGAAGTCGCGCATTGCTTCTTGCTTCTGGCCGCACAATGAGGTCCACGTAACGCATGCGAACTCGTGTTTCCTCAGATAGAGGTTTGTGATCAACAGGTAGCGGTCGAAGGGACTTTGCTGCAAGTTTCCATGAGGAAGCTAATATAGATAGCTCTCCGCGCTTTGATGTGATGATCTCGCCTGTAACACTTACTAAATCACCTAAATCAATATCACTCTTCCACAATTCAAGGGATTCTTCTCCAACTTTATCCAGTGAAAACATTGCTTGAAGTTCAGTGCCATCACCTTCACGCAATGTCGCAAAACATAGCTTGCCGGTATCCCGCTTGAAAATAACTCTGCCAGATAAACTTTCTATGACTCCAGTTGCGACATCAATAGCAAGATCCGCGTACTTTTCACGGACTTCTTTGAGACTTGCAGTACGAGCAACTTCTACAGGATATGCCTCATCCCCACGAGCCAGAATTGCTGACCGCTTTTCACGGCGAATTCGCAGCTGCTCGGGTAGGTCATCCTCTGGAATTTGATCGCTCATAATTAGGTAACCCTATCGGCTCGTTATTGCCTATTGCGATCAAAAACCATGGCAAGACCAAGCAAGGTTAGATCTGGTTCGTGTTCATCGATCGTTTCAGCAATACCCATGACCAAGGGAGCTAACCCTCCTGTCGCGATCACTGTTGTTGGTCCTGCATCTGGATAGAGAACTTCGAGTTCCTCGATTATTCGATTTACCAAACCATCTACCTGCCCAGCAAAACCATAGATGGTGCCGGACTGAAGAGCTTCAACAGTGTTCTTACCAATAACTGATTTTGGCTTTACTAACTCAACTTTACGTAGCTGAGCAGCGCGTGCCGCTAGTGCTTCGACCGATATCTCAATTCCAGGAGCAAGAGCTCCACCAAGAAATTCACCTTTGGGGGAAACCACATCAAGATTTGTTGAAGTACCAAAATCAACAACGATGCATGGACCATGAGAGCCAAACAAGGCATGTGCTGCAAGAGTATTAACAATGCGATCTGCGCCAATTTCTTTAGGATTATCGACAAGCAGTGGAACGCCTGTTTTAATTCCGGGTTCAACAATTGTTACTGGAATGTGGTCAAAGTAACTCTTTACCATTTGACGAATTTCCCGCAAAACTGCAGGAACTGTTGAGCAAATCGATAGACCATCAATCTCGTGCCCCTCGATCAAAGATTTGTATTGCAGCCATAACTCATCTGCCGTATCTCTTGGATCAGTTTTTACTCGCCAAGAACGTGTCAGTTTATCCGCATTAAAAAGTCCAAGGACAGTGTTTGTATTTCCTACATCGATTGCTAATAACACCTATAGCTCCATTCTTAGATCTAAACCAATGTCGAGTGCTTGGGCTGAATGAGTAAGTGCTCCCACCGCTAAGTAATCAACTCCAGTTTGTGCATACGCCAACGCATTATCAAGTGAAAGACCACCTGAAGCTTCTAGTTTTGATTTACCTTGAACAATTCCAACCGCTTCTTTGCACTGGGCGACACTCATATTGTCTAACAGAACAAGATCAGGACTTTGGGTGAGAATTAAACTCAATTGATCTAAAGTATCAACCTCGACTTCGATAAGCATGTCTGGATACTGTGCCTTCACAGCTTTAAATGCTTCAAGTACTCCTCCAGCGGCAAGAATGTGATTATCTTTAATGAGCACAGACTCTGATAGAGACATGCGGTGGTTTTCTCCGCCGCCCATTCGGACCGCTTCTTTTTCTAATTCGCGCCATCCAGGGGTCGTCTTGCGAGTATCTCGAACTATGCAATTTGTTCCAGATATTGCGTCGACCCAACGTCTTGTTAGCGTTGCGATACCGCTCATGTGTGTCAAAAAGTTCAATGCAGTTCGTTCCGCAAGTAGTAGTGAACGAGTGTTGCCCCGTGCTTCCAAAATTACTGTTCCAGAATCTGTTTCATGTGCACAGGTGACTGGTGCATGAATGTCCGTAATTCCCACATACTTTAGAACCTCCATTGCTGCAGGAATTCCAGCGATCACTCCTCTTTGTCTATTCACAAACTGAGCAACAGATTGTTGATTTTCAGGAATAGTTGCGTGGCTTGTGACGTCGATACCACCTGCAAGATCTTCAGCAATTGCTCGTTCAATCAGATATTTCAATCCATCATTCATGATTGGACCACTTCCGTTGTTGTTGACCATGCTCCATCAACATCCAAATGCTGCACAATGCGAGACTGCCAGGTGACTTCAACTTCTGGGAAATCACTGCGCCAATGTGACCCTCGAGATTCCTCGCGAGTTAAGGCAGATCTAACAATCGCAGTTGCAAGAAAATAAAGATTTGAAACTTCCCAAGAATTTATATCTGCAGCTTTAGTCTTCCTCTTACTCAGCTCTTCCAGCGTCAGAAGTGCTCCCGTCAAACTTTTTTCAGAGCGCATAACACCTGCCCCTTCACTCATCGAAAGTTGGAGAGGGATTCGAATGGCAGGATCAAGAAGAATTGTTTTCTCTTTCTCATTTTCATATGGTTCATGCAGCTCTGGCAGATGTTTTGCAATGTGTTCAGCGATACGTGCACCAAAGACTAATCCCTCCAGTAGAGAGTTTGAAGCCAAGCGATTAGCACCATGGGCGCCAGTGCAAGCACTCTCACCACACACATAAAGCCCCTTGATTGTGCTTTGGCCGTTGAGATCAACTAAAACACCGCCTGAGGAATAGTGTGAAGCAGGTGCAACTGGAATCAATTGTTTTGTTGGGTCAATTCCATTTTCAAGACAAGAAGCATAAATTGTTGGGAAGCGTTCTTTGAAATCCTTAATAGCTGTTGCATCTAGCCAAACATGTGGAACGTTTGCCTCTTTCATTTGTGTAAATATTTCTTTAGCAACAATATCTCGCGGGGCTAGGTCAGATTGTTCATGTTTGCCCTGCATAAAGCGTTCACCTTTATGGTTGAGGAGGATTGCACCTTCACCACGTACTGCTTCACTAATAAGCGGTTGCTGCCCGCCCAAACTCATATCTCTCCACAAAACAGTTGGATGAAATTGGATGAACTCAACATCAGCAACATCCGCTCCAGCACGAAGCGCCATCGCAACACCATCACCAGTTGAAACTGCAGGATTTGTTGTTTGAGAATAAACCTGACCCAGACCCCCAGTTGCGATTACTACAGCTCTTGCGAGGGCTTGCCCAACTCCATCTCTTGAACCTTCACCAATAACGTGAACAGTCACGCCACAGACTGCGCCTGATTTAGATTTGAGGGCGTCAATAACGAGAGCATGCTCAATAATTTCGATGCCTTCATCATTTTGAACTGCTGCAAGAAGTGCACGAGAAACTTCAGCTCCTGTCGCATCTCCACCTGCGTGCAAAATTCGGTTCCTGTGGTGACCTCCTTCACGCGTAAGCGCAATTTCACCACTTTCTGCTTTATCAAAAACTGCGCCGTGAGCAATTAACTTACGTACTGCTTCTGGTCCTTCAGTTACTAATACGTTTACTGCATCTAAATCACATAAGCCTGCTCCTGCAATCAGAGTGTCACTTTTATGTTGGTCGGGTGTATCGCCCGGACCAAGTGCAGCGGCAATTCCACCTTGTGCCCATTTTGTAGAGCCCTCATCAATATTTGCTTTTGTAACAAGAAGAACTGAAAGATTTGCTGCTCGCGCGTTAAGGGCAGTTGTTAAACCTGCAACACCGGAACCAATAACAATGACATCTGCGCGCACCGTCCAACCAGGTTTACCTGCAAAAAGCTTCATGAAGGGACCGCCATCCCCATATTGTCGAGCAAACGAACCCCATCTATCCAACCGGCGATAATTGCCCTTGGATTAAGCGTGGTCGAGTCAGCAATTTCAAATGTGAATGGGTCAATCACCTCGGCATAATCCAAAGAGAACGCTGGCTCGCCAGCCAAAATCTCTCTCATCGCCTCCTTGGATCCAGAACGTAGTGCCCTAGATATAACAAGAGCCGCTTTTCGCCCCTCAGGAGTCAGAAGGGCATTGCGTGATGACAAAGCAAGACCATCTGCATCTCGAATGGTTCCACCAGTGACGATTTCTACCGGAATATGGCTTTTTAAAACCCAGTTCTTAACAATATGTAGTTGCTGAAAATCTTTTTCACCAAAAACTGCCCATCGTGGATCCACGTGTTTAAAAAGCTGATTAATAACAGTGAGGACTCCATCAAAATGGCCTGGCCTTGTAATCCCCTCAAATTTATTACCAATCTCACCAGCACTAATCTTTTTAACCTCACCGTTCTGTTTCAGATTCTCAGGATAAATTTCATCAACTGTTGGTGCCCAAATTCGGGTTGCTCCTGCTGCAAGAGCTTTCTTACTGTCAGCTTCTAAATCTCTTGGGTACTCTTCCAAATCCTTGGAATTTTCGAACTGAAGGGGGTTGATGAAGATGCTAACGACTACATTTTTAGTGAGCGTACGTGCTTGTTTGATTAATGAAATATGTCCATCATGAAGAGCGCCCATCGTAGGAACGAAGGCGATGTCATTACTGCTTACAGACATTTACTGGCTCCAGTCCTTTCCGGTACCGGGCGTGCATCTAAAAGTTTACCCTGCAATTTGTTTAAGCAACACTCCGATCTTCCCGTAGCCAGGAAGCACTGCTTGCGGATCAATTTCAACCCATGGCTCTAAAACAAAGTTTCTCTCGTGTGCCCTGGGATGAGGCAAAGTGAGTAATTCTTCCTTCATCAGAAGGTCACCATAAATTATGAGATCTAGATCTAAAGTACGCGGACCCCAACGCTCTTCCCTTACTCTTCCAGCGCAATTTTCAATGGACTGCAACTGAGTTAATAATTCAAGGGGTGGCATCTGAGTATCGCCTATCAAAACTGCATTGAGATAATTTGGCTGCTCTGGACCGCCGACTGGAATAGTTTCATAAAACTTGGATATCGATTGGACTTCAACTGATTTGCCAATCTGAATGATTGCATCAGAAAATATCGATTTCGAGTCACCTAGGTTTGACCCAAGAGCAATTACCGTTTTCACTTGCTACGTGTGATCCTTACTGCAATATCTCCTACTTCAATACCAACTGAAGCGTCAGGTTTGTGAACCACAACTTCAACACTTTTCACAGGAAATTCCTTAAGTATTTTCTGTGCAATTATTTCCGCAAGGTGCTCAATTAAATTAACAGGATCACCAATGAGAACTTTATTCACAACAGCAATTACTTTCGAATAATCAATTGCATCACTTAAAGAATCACTTTTCGAGGCCTTTTTAGACTTTAGAGTGAGCAATAAATCCACGAGAAATCTCTGTCCGTTTTTGCGCTCTTCTGGATAGACGCCGTGGAACCCATGCGCTGAAATGGAGTGTATTTCGATGCGATCACTCATGCGCGTAACTCCATCACGACTTTAATCGCATCGACATGTGGTTTCACACTGTGAGTACGGACTCCCCATACACCCTGCTTCGCCAACTGCGCGGTAAGAGCAATAGTTGCTGATTCTCTTTCATCTGGATTGCTCGCCTCAACTAAGTCACCAAGAAATCTCTTTCGAGAAACCCCTACTAGTAATGGATAACCTAGAAGTTGTAAGCGATCCATGTTGCGGAGTAATTCCCAGTTGTGTTCAGAAGTTTTTGCAAAACCAATTCCAGGATCCAAAATGATTTGCTCTGGGCTAACGCCTTCGCTGATAAGGGCAGTCGCTCGCTCATCTAGCTCTTCTTTGACCTCTTTAACAACATCCTTATATACAGCGTGCTTTTGCATATCTTCTGAATGTCCCCGCCAATGCATCGCAACATATTGAACTGTGGGATTTTTTGAAATCAATTTAGCCATATCAGGATCAGCAAGACCTCCGCTAACGTCATTGACAATACTTACCCCTGCCGCAATAGCCGCGCGAGCAATCTCTGCTCTTGTTGTATCCACACTGAGTGTCACACCTAATGGCTGGAGCTCTGTTATTACGGGAATAACTCGATCTCGTTCTTCTTCCAAACTCACCCTGGCAGCGCCAGGCCTTGTTGATTCCCCACCAATATCAATTATGTCTACGCCCTCTGCAATCATCTGACGAGCTCGATTAATAGCGGCGTCAAAATCAAAATGGCGCCCTCCATCTGCAAAAGAGTCAGGAGTGACATTTAAAATGCCCATCACCAATGTCTGCTCGGAATTACTCATTAGCGCTCAGATGCTGTTATGAGCGCCATCGCCTCAGCACGCGTAGCAGCGCTTCGCAATTGACCTCGGACCGCACTGGTAGTTGTTCGAGCCTGTGATTTCTTTACTCCACGCATCGACATACATAAATGTTCGCAATCAACAATCACGATTACACCAGCTGGATTTAAAATTTCAACCATTGCATCTGCAATCTGAGATGTTAACCGCTCTTGAACTTGTGGGCGACGAGAATATAAGTCAACAAGCCTTGCAAGTTTAGAAAGTCCTGTAATGCGGCCAGAGTCCCCAGGTATATAACCGATATGGGCAACACCGTGAAAAGGAGTGAGGTGGTGCTCGCAATGTGAAAACACTTCAATATCTCTCACAATTACCAATTCACTATGACCAATATCAAAAGTTGTTGTGAGGATCTCCTCAGGTGATTGCCATAAGCCTTCAAAGTTTTCACGGAATGCTTTTGCTACTCGCTTAGGTGTATCCCTCAGGCCATCACGCTCGGGATCTTCACCAATTGCGAGTAGTAACTCGGTTACTGCTCGCTCAGCTCTAGCTTGATCAAACTCAGCGCGTGCACGTCCGTCATGTGGACCCATGCTGACTGGATTGATCTCATCTGTCATTTCTTAAGCCTCAACTGTTGGTGGCGCCGCTTTTTTCCTTGGCTTACGAACAGGCTGCTCAACATTCTTCTCAACTTCAACCACAGGTTTTTGTGGCTTTGCCGGAGATAAGTTCACAGGTGGCTTATCTGACGGCGTGCGCTCAGGTGAGCCAGTCCACGCAGGCCTTGGCTTAACTTTCTTCACGCGCTTGAAGATTTTTTCAATCTCGTCTTTGAGCAATGTTTCGCGCTCAAGTAGCTCAACAACAAGTGCATCCAGAGTATCGCGGTTCGCAACGAGAATATCGAATGCTTCCTGGTGCGCATTTTCAATCAGGTTATGAATTTCTGAATCAACAATTCCAGCAACATTTTCAGAATAATCACGTTGATGCCCATAATCGCGACCCAAGAAAGGTTCGCTATCACTTGTTCCCAGCTTAATTGCGCCAATCTTTTCCGTCATTCCATACTGAGTAACCATGGCCCGTGCAAGATTTGTAGCCTTTTCAATGTCATTTGATGCGCCGGTGGTTGGATCATGGAAGATCAATTCTTCTGCAGCGCGTCCACCTAATGAATATGCAAGCTGATCAAGCATTTGATTGCGGGTTGTCGCATAGCGATCTTCGTCAGGCAAAACCATTGTGTAACCAAGTGCACGTCCTCGAGGCATAATCGTAATTTTGTGAACAGGATCGGTATGAGGCAAGGCATGTGCAACTAGTGCGTGTCCACCTTCGTGATAAGCAGTAATACGACGCTCTTCTTCAGTCATAAGACGAGTTGTGCGCTGAGGCCCAGCCATAACACGATCAATAGCTTCATCAAGGGCCGCAGTAGTAATGACCTTTGCATTTTCACGTGCTGTGAGTAGCGCAGCTTCATTTAGAACATTGGCAAGATCAGCTCCAGTAAATCCTGGGGTGCGCTTAGCAAACGAACTTAAATCAACGCTCTTAGCAATTGGCTTACCTTTTGCGTGTACTTCTAAAATCGCAGTGCGACCTTTTAGGTCTGGGCGATCAACAGGAATTTGGCGATCAAAGCGTCCTGGTCGAAGTAGCGCGGGATCTAGCACATCTGGACGGTTTGTTGCCGCAATCAAAATAACTTGACCATTACCTTCAAAGCCATCCATCTCAACTAACAACTGATTTAACGTTTGTTCACGTTCATCATGTCCTCCACCTAAGCCAGCACCGCGCTGACGACCAACAGCATCAATTTCATCAACAAATATAATTGCTGGAGCATTTTCTTTTGCTTGAGTAAACAAGTCGCGTACACGTGACGCGCCAACACCAACAAACATTTCGACAAATTCTGACCCAGAGATCGAATAGAAAGGAACATTTGCTTCGCCCGCAACTGCACGGGCAAGAAGTGTCTTACCTGTTCCCGGAGGACCGTATAACAGAACGCCTTTTGGAATTTTTGCCCCAATATCTTGATACTTCTTTGGATCGGCGAGAAAATCTTTTATCTCCCGCAGTTCAGCAACTGCTTCATCGGCACCTGCAACATCAGCAAAGGTATTTTGAGGGTTCTCCTTGTTTTGCATTTTCGCTTTTGAGCGACCAAAGGAGAAAATTCGGTTTCCACCCTGCGCATTGCCCATAAATAGAAGTATGAGAAATCCAATAACAAGAATTGGCGCAAAGCTAAAGAATAGTGAAGCTAGGAATGAGGTAGTCGGGACCTTCACGTTCCATGCCTTTGAAGGCGGATTGCTTGTCAATAACTCAGTTATTTGTGGTTCTTGATTAGCAACATAATTCGCTTGAATGTGTGAAGAGCCTTTTACGGTTGTCCCATGCTTCAAAATAATTTGGATACGTTGATCCTTATCAATCAAAAGAGCGGACTCAACTTTGTTCTGTGAAATTTCAGCCAAGATTGTTGAAGTATCGACTGTGGTGTAGGTCGCGCCGCTACCTGAAATTCTTCCGAAAGCAATGACAAAAAGAAGGGCAATAACTATCCAGAATAGTGGACCACGGACAATCTTTCGGATTCGCTTACGTGGAACTTGAATCTTCTTATCAGTCAGTTTCTTTTTCTCTGTCAACTTCTTTTTCTCTTTTCCGTTACTCATGAATACACGTGCTTTGCTAAGACGCCAATAAAATCTAGGTTTCGATATCGCTCGTTAAAGTCAAGTCCATAGCCAACAACAAACTCGGTTGGTATATCAAATCCAACATACTTAACATCAACTGCAACTTTTGCTGCCTCGGGCTTACGAAGCATTGTTAAAATTTCTACAGTCTTGGTTCCGCGTGATTCTAAATTTGCCTTGAGCCACGAAAGCGTTAAGCCTGTGTCAACAATATCTTCAACAATGAGAACGTGCTTATTTGTAATATCTCGGTCAAGATCCTTAAGGATTCGCACAACACCGCTTGACTTAGTTCCTGAACCGTATGATGAAACAGCCATCCAATCCATTTCAACATGTCGATTAAGTGTTCTAACAAAATCTGCCATGGTCATAACTGCGCCTTTAAGAATTCCAATAACAAGTAGTTCTTTACCTTCATAATCTTTTTCAACTGCTTGTGCTAATTCTGCAATACGAATTTGGATCTGTTCATGTGTAACTACGACGCGTTCAATATCTGCGCCACTTGTTCCAAGATCCACGTTGCTCTCCTATGAAGTAATCCCGGCCTGCTGGCCGGACTTGCTATCCCTGTGAGAGCGAAAGTCTGCCCGAAATTCGTCCGACCTTCACACCACCAGGAAGAGATACTTCTCCCTGCCCGTGCCACGCTGTGACCAGCGCCTCTACAGCAGCCACATGATCGGCAGTAATCGAGCCGCTAGGGGCACCGGCGGCAAGGATCACCCTGCGCAGCACCCGGCTTCGAACAGCCTTGGGGAGTTTGCCGAGAAGCTCAGTATCAAGGTCCTCGGAACTCGTCATCTTCAAAAAATCATCTGCGTATTGATCTAGCGCATCCGCATCTTCTCGCAAAATTTTTGCACTTCTCGCAAGTGCATCAACTATTCCAGGCCCTAAATTTTTTTCTAGAATTGGCAAAACATTTCTTCTTGCTCTTACCCGGGTGTAACTCTCATCTGAGTTCTGTGGATCAATCCATGGCTTCAGATCATTTTCCCGGCATACCTCTTCGGTAGTACTGCGTTCAACATGGAGAATCGGCCGGATATAGATTCCGTTTTCATCTGCCATTCCAGAAAGTGATCTTGTCCCTGATCCACGAGCAAGACCAAGCAAAACATTTTCAGCTTGATCATTCTTTGTATGTGCTAGAAAAAAGTAATCTGGGGAATGTTTTACAATTGCTGCTTCAAATGCAGCATAGCGAGCACGACGAGCAGATGCTTCTAATCCGTCAACTATTTCAACATGAATTCGAACAATTTCAGGACTGACAATACCGATCTTTTTTAAATTC
The DNA here is from genome assembly GCA_037143395.1 of Actinomycetes bacterium. Classification (GTDB taxonomy): domain Bacteria; phylum Actinomycetota; class Actinomycetes; order Nanopelagicales; family Nanopelagicaceae; genus PALSA-747. The sequence goes on from JBAWYW010000001.1 coordinate 48,609, forward strand.
TCTGCAGTGTCCTGTGCAACTTTATCTGATCCATTTTGAAGTCCATGGTCAACGATCAAAGCAACTACTTCAACACTGTGATGTGCAGCTTCTTGGTACGTTGCGAGTGCGAGTGCGAGAGAGTCAGCCCCACCAGATACGCCAATTAAGACTCTTGCACTTGCTTTTTCTAGCCATGGTTTAACAGCTTGTCGTAAAACAAGTGTTGATTTCATTTCTTAAACACGTCCACCGGATGGCATTAAGCCCGAGATGCTGTACATGTTTGAGAAGAGTAATCCTTTAGATTTTGAGTTAGCTTCCCACATCATTCCATTGCCCGCATAAATGGTAATGTGGTGAATATTTTGAATAGTTCCATCGTATGAATAGAAAAGTAAATCGCCAGGTACTAATTGACTAAATGGAACGCGCTGCGAAGCAACAAAGTAAAGAGCTGCGTTCAAGCGCGACCATTCTGGATAGCCTAAGCCCGCTGCTTTATAGGCAGAATAAACTAAACCTGAACAGTCAAAGCTATTCGGTCCTTGCGCTCCCCATACATATGGTTTGCGAGCGAGTACCTGCTTTTTGGCAAATTCAACCGCCGCAGCTCTAATGGATTCTGTCGAACGAATAGTTGAACGACCATTAAATCCTCGATCCGGCCAGACTTTTGACTGGCCAGAAGTATGCGCAGCAGTATTTGCACTTGATTCTTCTAGCTGAGAAAGCGCTAATTGCTGCTGGAGGGTAATTCTAAAATTACGCGCTTTCTGTAACTCAACAATAAGTTTTGCTTGTTCGGCTTTAAGTTTGTCAACTTCAGCTTGTTGGGCGGATTTTGCAGAATCGGCTTCTGCTTTTGCAGTCGCCACTTTTGCCGTCGCTGTTGCTTGAGCAACTTTTGCTTGAGTCGCTGCAACTTTTGCAGCTTGAGCCACAACTAAGGCTGATTTATATCTTGCCAATGCGACCGAATCGGAAGCGCCAACTTGATTTAGCAATCCAAGCCGATCAATGAGATCTTGTGGGCCATTCGATTCTAAAACGCTATTAAGAGATGTAAAGCCGCCGCCATGTATATAAGCATTTGCTGCCATACGGCCAATCGTTCTATTGGCTTCTACAACTGCAACAGCAGTTAATGCTGCGTGAGCTGTTGCCACATTAGCTTGTTTGGTTGCTACCGCTAAAGCGGATTGGGCATGTACCAATTTAGATTTTGCACTTTGCGCTTTTATGGTGAGTTTCTGCAAAACATTCGTTGCCGAACTAAGTTTTTGTTGTGCAGCGGCTGCTGCCTGTGCTTTTGCATTTTCCGCTGTTTGAGCCGCAGCAATTTCTTCTTTCGTTGGTGGCTTTGGTTTCGGCGTTGCCGCAAAAACAGATTGTGGGATCAGCACAAAGATAGCGAATAGGGCGATAGTCGCCTTCGCTTTACGGTGGATCCGCATTGTCTTCATTGAAATAGCCCCCTGGGGAAGGAATCACATAAGGATAAGTGATCATCCTGTCCTGAGAGTGCTTTTATCCCTGAGAATAATCTGTGTCGCTAGTTAGATACATCTCGCTTTTTAAAAAGTATTCCAACCACAATTGCTCCAAAGAGTAGATAGCTTCCAGAAGTGGCTAATGAACGTTGATAGCTAATAATTGATGTTCCACCCTGAGAAATATTCGCAAAGTTTGCACCGGGCAACCATTTTGTAGTTGATGAGATGACAGCCCCTAAAATATTTTCAAGAATTAAGCACCAAAGAACGCCTATTGAAATTGAGGTAATGGGTGACCTAAATAAAAGACCTAGAATCATTCCTAAGGTTCCAAAGGCAAGTGTTCCAAGGAAGATATTGATGAAAGTCTCCCCTAGAAGTTGAAGACCTGATGTTGTTAACCAAGCACTAGTACTGATAGCTGAACGTGGAGCGAGGGCAAAAGAAATACTTAGTGCGAATACTGCTGCGACTACCTCAAGCCAAATAGTAAAAAATGCCATAGCTAAATACTTTCCGAGAAGTACTTTTAACCTGGCTGGTTGCCGTACCAAAATATTTCGTAGAGTCCCTAAAGAATATTCCTGAGCTGTTTGTGAGGCAAAAACGCAGAGAGCAACAATTCCTAAAAAGAAGCCCATAATCTGAAAACCATATACGAGCCCGTTTTTACCACTTAAGAATTCATTTGTGATGAGGACGCCTCTCGCACCATTTGGCTTACCCGTCTCAACTCTTAGAAATACAAATGAAGTAAAAAATGCAGTCAATAAAGCAACTCCGATTAATGTTGGGACAAGCAAAGTTTTTCGCCGTAGTTTTCGCAGTTCACCAAACATCATTCTTAACATTTACTCACCTGTCATTTCAAAGAATGTTTCTTCAAGGCTTGGCTGAATTACAGAAAGCCCTGACAGAGTGATACCGGCTTCAAATGCCAACCTATTAAATGAAGGTGCCCAATCAACTGCTCCAAAAATTGTTATCGAACCATCAAGAACGGTTACCTTCTTGCCATGTTTGGTTGCTATCTCTACTAATCTATTTAGATCGACTGCAAATTCAGGTTTCACAACTAATAGTGGATTTTGTGCCGCCAATAAATCATCTGTCCGCCCAGTAAATATTACTTTGCCTTCACGAAGCATTACTAAATGATCAGAAATCATCTCAAGCTCACTCAGCAAATGTGAAGAAACAAATATGCTTGTTCCAGATTTTGCCATCTCTTTAATGAGATTTCTGATTTCCTGAATGCCGGATGGATCTAAGCCATTGGTCGGCTCATCCAATACCAGTAACTTTGGCTGTGGCAGTAGCGCTGCAGCAATCCCTAATCGTTGTTTCATGCCAAGTGAGTAAGTTTTATATTTTGAATCTCCTCGGTCACCCAGCCCAACCTGTTCAAGCAGGGTGGCGACTCTTTTTTGGCTAAAACCACCTATCGAAGCAAGAACTCGTAAATTCTCGGCACCTGATAAGGCAGGATAAAAAGCTGGCCCTTCAATCATTGCCCCTACTTGTGATAAATATTTTTCTGGATGCTTTATATCTTCTCCCAACACACTACCTGTGCCTTGTGTTGGTTTGATGAGACCTAGAAGCATTCGCATTGTTGTTGTTTTGCCTGAACCATTTGGCCCAACGAATCCACAAATAGAGCCCACCGGAACCTCAAATGAAGCTTGGGAAACGGCCTGACGATCGCCGTAAACTTTTGAAAGCTCCGAAACTGAAATCGCTAAGTTACTCATGATTTAGCGACCAGAACGCCAATGACAAGCAAAAATGAGTAGATACTTAAATAGGTAATTGACCACTGAAATAGCTTTGCTGCTGACGCTCCCGAATCAATCCCTCCAATTTTTATAAGCTGGGCCATAAAGCCAATTGAAAGAACGATTGTGATCACCCAAATCCATATTGGCATGTGCGCTGACCAAAGGAGACTAAGTGAGGCGACAATCATGAAAACCGTGTGAAACCACATTTGCTTTTGAACGGACTTAATTGAAGCAACGACTGGGAGCATTGGAATACCCGCAGCTTGATAGTCATCCTTATATTTAATAGCCAATGCCCAGAAGTGTGGTGGCGTCCAAAAGAAAATCATCCCAAAAAATAACCAAGCTGTAAGTGAAAGCGAATTTGTTACTGCCGCCCACCCAATGAGTACGGGCATACAACCTGCGATTCCTCCCCAAACAATGTTTTGAGAGGTGCGTCTTTTGAGCCAAATCGTATAACCAAATACATAAAACAATATTGCTAGTGCAGTCAAGGCTGTTGCAAGATGCGTGGTAGAAGTCCAAAAAATGGCTAACGAAATGATACTTAGAATTCCTGCAAATATTGTCGCGGCAAACTCGCTTATTTCACCCTTTACAATCGGGCGCTTATCTGTCCTGCGCATTAAACGATCTGATTCGACTTCAATCACCATGTTAAAAGCGTTTGCCGCCCCTGCAGCAAGCGTTCCCCCGACAAGTGTGGCAATTGTTATCTTCAGCGATGGATATTTATGCGCATGATTCGACGCGTAAGTAGCAAGAAAAAGCGCTGGAAGTGTTGTGACTAACAACAGCTCAACAACGCGCAACTTCATCAGTGCAACATATGAGGAGGCCTTAAATTGGCTCATAACGCCATAGTAACCATAATTTGAGTGTTTTAGGCGTGGGCGATTGTGCCTAACATCTTGTCTATAGTGACCATTGCTGCCTTCGCATCAACGAAATGTTTGCGGATATGGTCAGCGACAATCGCAAAGACATACTGTTCCGATCCAACTGTGACATAACCAGCCATGCTTATTGTTGTACTCAATGTGCCTGTTTTAGCTTTAACCAATCCAATTGCATTTGGTGCATCGGTCACAAAGCGGTCTTTAAGTGTTCCACTGACTCCTGCTAAGGGCAAGCCATCATAAATAATTTTGTATTGAGGGTTATCTCGAATAACTATTAACAAATCTGCAATCTGACGGGTTGTCATACGGGTTTTATGCGAAAGTCCATTGCCATCTTCGATTAAGAGGCCCTCTGCGGGAATATTGTATTGAGTCATGACTTTTTCAAATGCAGATTGAATTCCACTTGTATCATTTAAAAAACCCATATTCACAGCAGCTGTACGAGCTAAGCGATCAGCTAAAACATTATCACTCCACAATAAACAAAACTGAACAATGTCTGAAAGCTTTGGAGAAGTAATATGTTCAATGGGCGTAACAGCAAGTGACTTACCAAGTAACGGTGAGGAAAGCTGCTTAAGATGGATACGTACTTTGCCACGATAATAGGAAACTAGTTTCTCAAGATCTTGGGTGTACACACCGCTATATTCCAAAGTCATGTAGCGTAATTTAGGATTTTCTTTTAATACCGCCTTGATGAGGCTTGGAGAATAAGACCGGTGGTACTTGTCGGCCTCAAGTGCACTTGCCGTAATCCAAGGGTCGCTTTCGCCTAAGACCACAAAATTATGTGGGTTGTTAGTAGAGCTGATAGTTGTTGTATAAGTTTTGTCGGGACTAAATGTGTCAAGAACTGCGGTCATCGAGAAAAGTTTCAACAATGATGCAGGCGCCCTTCTCACATCAGCGGCATCTGAAAAAATTGTCTCCTTCGTATTTGGGTCAACCAAAATAATTCCTGGGTGATTAAGCGTTGGCGAGGATGCTAATTTCACAAAATTTGCTGGCACGGTAAGTGCATATGCTGGGGCACCTTGGCTGGTCACAATAAGAGCAGTTGATATAACTGCAGATATTTTGATCAGTCGATTACGCATACTGGAATTATGCCTTCATTGGCTGAGAATTTATGGATTAAGGTGCTCTAGTGAAGAGTGAAATTGGTCCAGGAGAATTTTTCCCTGTCGTTGGGGTTGGGCCACATCCGCTCCCTTGGCCAGTCGATGATCGATTAGATCCAGAGCTACTTGAAAACGGTGATAGAAGAAATGTTTTAGATCACTATCGCTATTGGAAAGTTGAGGCAATTGTTGCCGATCTGGATACAAAGCGTCATCCGCTTCAAATTGCCATTGAAAATTGGCAACACGATCTAAACATTGGATCAGTGGTGAGAACCGCAAATGCTTTTAACGTCAGCTTCGTTCATATCGTTGGTAAGCGCGATTGGAACCGTCGGGGCGCGATGGTGACCGATAAATATCTTCATGTACTGCACCATCCAACTGTGGAAGATTTTTCAAATTGGTGCAAAGAAAACTTAATTCCAATAATTGGAATCGATAATCTCTCAATTTCTCAAAAATTGGAGGGCTTCTCACTACCCGAGAAGTGTGTACTTTTCTTTGGCCAAGAAGGTGCCGGAATGTCCGATGAAGCCGTGGAGATCTGCAGTGTGGTGCTTGCAATCGAACAGTATGGATCAACAAGGTCGATGAACGCGTCTGCTGCTGGTGCTATTGCAATGTACGCATGGGCAATGCAACACCTAAATAATTAGTCTTCAATTACCTCAGTAACGGATGCAATACGACGATCAATTTCATCTGCTTCATTTACCCGTCCAAGTGAACGCAAGACATCAGAAATACGGCGCTCAATTTCGACAATGAATTCAAAATCTTTCCATTCATTTTCTGCCGTTGTCTCAAGCACACCTTCTAATGTATCTAGTCCATCTTCTTCTGCGCCGACCATTATCTGCGCCTTACCTAATTCAAATAGAGAGTAAGTCTCACGACGGTTGTCGTGGGCAGTAACAAAAACGTCTACTGACTTTTGAGCGGCAGACAGGGCCTCTTCGCCCTCACCTAACTCCACGAGAGCATGAGCAATCTTCTGATCACAGCGAGCAACGTTGATAACTTCTTTAATGTTCTTAAAAAGTACGCGGGCTTCTCTAAATGCTTCCAATGACTTCTCGTGCTGGCCAAGCTCGCGGTGAGCGCAACCGATTAAATGAAGATCATTTGCAGCACCAGACTCATTTCCTTCGACGAGATGCTCTTGGACACATTCACGCATACATTCGATTGTCTTTTCATAATTCTTTGAGCCAAACCACCATTCGCCAAGTGTGCAGGCTAAATCAATTGCTAAAGGCGATTTAGATTCGCGAAGCAATTCAACTGCCTTACTCATCGCATAGGCAGCTTCTGAATTTCTTTTTAATTGGTTGAGGTTGTAACCAATTGCTGAGTATGCCTGCGCCAATCCATCAGAAGGTGCAACAGGTCCAAGTTCAGTATAAATATCACGTGCAGTCTCAGCGAGCGCAAGAGCTTCGTCATATTGCCCACGAGCATAAATGCGAGCACTCAATTCATAATAAGTATTAGCACGCTCTAGTCCAGTTGTTTCTGGAATTCTTTCCCACAGCATTTCTTCAGTGATGATCTCATCTGATCCTAAATCGTCATCTTCACTCAATGTGGGTCCCTCCTCTGTTGGTGGTAAATGAAACCCTAGCAAGGCACGGCTTGGCGCGCAGGCGCAACGCAGAGAAGTATCCTTGGAAGATGCCCCTTAATCGTCGCCAATTCCTTAAGACTGGGCTTATTGCTTCAGCTGCCAGCACGCTTGGAGCAGGCTCAGCAGATGCATCGACTAATAAAGATGTCACCAACGGTTCGCGCTCAAAGCCCCAGATAGCTCTTACCTTCCATGGGCAAGGTGATCCTGCGATTGTTGGAAAACTTCTAGACATTCTAAAAAGTACATCAACCCCTATCACCGTCTTTGCCATTGGCACTTGGCTCCAAGGATTCCCCAGCGTTGCAAAGCAGATGCTCGATGCTGGCTATGACATAGGCAATCACACTATGCATCACTATCAGATGAAAACACTGTCGGCAAAAGTAGCCCAAGCCGAAGTTGCTGGGTGCGCAGCGGAATTAAAGAAACTCATTGGCAATCACGGAAAATGGTTTCGACCATCAGGCACTCATTACTCAACGCCCATTATTAGGGCTGCTGCCCAGAAGTATGGCTACAAGCAGTGCATTTCTTATGACGTGGATTCACACGACTACCAAGATGTTGGCAAAACAAGAGTCCTGGCAGATATCGCAGGATCTATTCAAAATGGAAGTATCGTGAGTCTGCATTTTGGTCACCAGGACACAATTGATGCAATGCCAACCTTGCTAGAAAACTTGCATGCAAAAGGATTGAAGCCCGTCACTCTCAGCAGACTCTTTGGGGTATAGAAAAGTAAATGAAAAAATTATTTGCGGTCCTAACAATTATGTTGACTATGGCGTCAACGAGTGCCTTTGCTGCGCCCTTGCCAGGTATGCCACCAGTGATTGATGAAAATAATATTTATGCTGCGGATGCTCCAAACATGCTCAGCTCGGTTGTTAAAGATTTTCCAGAACGTGTCTATGTGCCAAACCATGGTGCAAATACACTCACTGAAATTGATCCAAAAACTTTTAAAGTAATTCGAACCTTTCACACGCCTAGGGGTCCCCAGCACGTTGTTCCATCCTGGGATTTAAAAACACTATGGGTCAATGACAACGAAGGTAACTACCTCACCCCCATCGATCCCATGACAGGCTTACCTGGAAAATCAATTTACGTGCATGATCCATACAATCTTTACTTCACCCCAAATGGGAAATATGCGATCGTGATGGCGGAATCAGATAAACAAATCGTTTTTCGCGATCCACACACCATGGCAATAAAGAAAGTAGTTCCCGTCCCTTGTGATGGTGTCAATCATGCTGACTGGACCAAAGATGGAAACTACTTTGTCGTGAGTTGTGAATTTTCAGGTCAGCTGCTTCTTGTGGATACCGCCAAGATGGAGGTAGTAAAAACAGTAAAACTTCCTCACACCTACAACAAGATGCCAATGCCGCAGGATGTAAAGATTTCATCTGATGGGTCTACTTTTTACATCGCAGACATGATGTCCAACGGTGTTTGGGTAATGCCGGCAAATGATTTCGGCCAATTAAGTTTTATAAAAACAGGAAATGGTGCGCACGGCATATACGTGACACGCGATGCAAAAAATATGCTCATAAGTAATCGCGGTGAAGGAAGTGTTTCCGTACTCCGCCTTTCAGATAACAAGCTTGTAGCGAAGTGGAAGATCCCTGGCGGTGGAAGCCCTGATATGGGAGGGATCTCTGCTGATGGCACACAATTTTGGGTAACTGGCAGATATAACAATGTCGTTTATGTCTTTGACATAGTTCAAGGGAAATTTTTGCGTAAGATTACTGTTGGTAAAGAGCCCCATGGTTTGGCTTACTTCCCACAGCCAGGACGTTATTCCCTCGGACATACGGGAGTGTTTAGATAATGAAAACTTTTCGCCAAGTCCCTTTGTGGATCGGGCGACTGACATTACTTCTTGGAATTTTAAATGTTGCCGCAAACGTTTTCAGAAATTTTCAACCTTTAGCAAACAGAATTAGTGGCTATACGCCATTACTAATTAATTCAACAGCTTTCTCAACCGCCCTCTTTACATCACTGATGCTTATTTTAGTTGCTCGTGGACTGAGCCGGCGTAAGCGTAGAGCTTGGAATCTTTCAATAATAATTCTAGTAATTAATATTGTCGCGGAGTTAAGCAGAGAGATTACTCATCCAGCTCAATTGGTCGTTAACTCTGGACTAGTTTTATTGCTAGTGGTATTTCGCAAGGAATTTTATGCTATTTCTGATCCAACAACAAAGCGTCAACCCTTCATTGCTTTTTTCTTGATACTTCTTTTGATTATTATTAGTGGAATACTTTTTATCTATTTCCGCCATAGAACTCAGATCCAAGGCAATTTTGGCTTTACTGATGTGCTCCAACAAGTGCTTGAAGGTTTGGTTGGCATTACGGGTCCTATCAAATTCACCTCAAATACCGTTTCGGACACAGTCGGTTACACACTCGGTGCACTGGGTATTTTTAGCATCATCCTTCCCCTTTGGTTATTTTTCCGCAGGAGCACCTCGCTGCCGACAATGAGCGCTGAAGATTTAGAACATGTGAAAATCCTCATTAGACATGATCAAGACCAAGATTCTTTGGGCTACTTTGCTACACGCAAAGATAAAAGTGTTGTGTGGACAGAGAATAGAAAGGCTGGAATTGCCTACCGAGTTCAAAATGGGGTGATGCTTGCTAGTGGTGACCCATTTGGTGAATTTAGTTTGTGGCCAGATGCAATTACTGAATTTTTGAAAATTGCCCAGCAACATGCTTGGACGCCAGGAGTGATGGGTTGCAGTGATCGTGGCGGTGAAGTGTGGGTAGAAAAATCAGGAATGATCGCCATTGATATCGGAGATGAAGCAATTATTAAAGTTGCTGACTTCACTCTCGATGGACGTCCTATGGCAAACGTTCGTCAAATGGTTAACAGAATTGCACGAAAGGGCTACATCACAACAACAACTCAATGGTCAGATCTTGATTCTGAAACTAAGAAGAAGCTTCGCAAACTTGCCAATGAGTGGCGTTACGGTGTTGCTGAACGTGGTTTCTCCATGTCTATGGATCGCTTTGGAGAAGAAGCAGATTCTAATACTTACATCACTATCGCTTTTCTTGAGGGCGAAATAAAAGGACTTCTCTACTTTGTTCCATGGGCCACTAATTCGCTTTCTCTAGATCGCATGCAGAGAGAGCGTGGAACAGATGCGGGTGTTAATGAATTGATGATCACAGATACTGTGGCATGGGGCAGAGCAAATGGAATTACGCATATTTCTCTGAACTTTGCTGCTTTCCGCTCTCTATTCGAGCGCGCTGACAAAATTAGTGCAGGGCCGATTACTCGTGGAATGCGCAATTTAATCCGCTTCCTTTCCGGTTTTTTTCAAGTTGAATCTTTATATCGATTTAATGCAAAGTTTCAGCCTGAATGGGAGACACGTTATGTCCTATATCCACGAGCTACGGACCTACCAAAAGTTGCTTGGGCTGCTCTGAAGGCTGAAAAATTTGTTAGTGGATTTCGCAAGAACTAGATAGGACCAATGGCTCTACATAACACTTTGATAATTTTACTTATTCCTACGTTATAAATTGCTCTATTCAATTTCTCGCTTTGGATCATTTGAATCATCATATGGCTCTTGTGGTTGAGTGAGTTTCCAATACATGTAATAGAGAAAGACCCCGAAAAATGGCCACTCCATCACATAAACCCAACTCAAATTATTTCCACCAAGGGCGCGATTAAATTCAAAGACCCCCATCAGGCCACACAGAGGTAGTCCCCATAAGACCCATTTGCGTTTGGGATCCTGATTAGCTGGCGGAATCTGACTCAATTCATTCCCCCTCTGAATCTGAAAGAAGCTTTTCATTAATAAACCAGTCACGTGCTGCAAGAACAATCCAAATCGTATCAATCAACATACCCATTGCCCACATAATGGCGCCACCCTTATGTTGATCTCTCAAACCCATATTCATTGTTGTGGTACTTGGCAGTGAGTGAAGGACTTTGTTTCCAGAATAAAGAAAAAACCCAACCATTGTTTCTGGCAGCATCATCGCAAAAAGGGAAATAACTCGGTTGGCATAAGGGACAAATATTGGATGGGGATTACCTTCCATAACTGGGTAATAATAAAGAAGCCCACCAAGAAGGAAAATGATGAGCTCAAGAGAGTGCACATTAGGGTTTGTCATTCCAGCATTAGCGAGTGGTGAGAAATGAGTAAGTATCAAAACTGCAAGAAAAATCGCAAAGCCCACGGGAGCTTGAAAGAGCTGTATGAAGACTCTGTTGCGACCAAGTCTGTGGACCAATTTATAGATGAAGGGGAACTTAGATTGTGATGCAACCTGGATGGGTGAGCCTAGAACGATCAAGGGTGAGATCAGCATCATCAAACCGATGTGCTGAATCATGTGAACATAAAAGAGACGGATAGCTAGATGTGGAACCGGACCTACGAGCAGTATGAAAGCGAGCGCTAGCCCTAAATAAAAGAGGAACTGGCGAATCAGTGAAACAGAAGCACGAGCGCTCTTCTCAGAAAAGTACCAGCATCCTTTCAGAATGAGCGTGAGAGCGAACGCAATGTCCCAGAAGGGATTGAGTCTCATCCTTTACCTCACCCCATTTTGCTTAGTAGTCAGTTTCGCTCACGTCGATCTCACTTGCACCAGAAACATTCCAGAATGTGTTACTTAACACTACATATGAGCGTACAGTGTCAACGAAACATCCGACAATATTGCTTGTGAGAGGAAGACCGTGGCTAGTACAACATCAACAAAGTCCAAGACGGTAGTTGGAGCTGTTGTTGCAATCGTTCTAGGAGTTGCAGTCGTAGTAGGTGTTGGCACTCAACTTCATGCCCACTCTTACCTCAACCCGCCAACTGGAACAGCAACAATCAATGGCACGATTACTGCTCCTGACGGCAAGACTTACCCACATGCATTTATCTCTAACGGCGTGTTTGCTGATGCAGCAGACTCAAAAGCTCATGGAAAAGATGCACACCCAGGTTGGCCTTCATATGGGCCTTATACAAAACTTGTCCTTCCAGCTCACGCATATATAACTATGACTCTGCATGTTTATGATGGTGGAGAAAAATTAAATTCTCCGTATTACGCAAATGTAGTTGGAACTGTTGGTGGAACAATTAATGTTGATGGTAAAGATGTCACTTCATTAGCTGAAGATGGTGTCCAGCACACTCTGACAATCCATGGAATTCCAACTGAAACACAAGATCCTCTCTTTATTAACGTGCCACTTCCAAAGACGGAGGAGGGCCAACAAGATGAACCTGGCTCACCTCTGCCAAAGGGTCACGTAGTGACTTTCTCATTTATCACCGGCGGTAAAGGTGAATATGTCTGGAACTGTGAATATCCATGTGGCGACGCTACCTACCAAGGTTTTGGAGCGGTAATGGGCGCAACTGGATATATGTCAGGAAAGGTATCGGTCCTATAAATGGCTCAACATGATGATCAAGACCTACTTCCAACACCTGGACAACGAGTAAGTACTTTTCTAAAGCGTAAAGATGTTGCTCAAACATTTATTTTGGGTATTTTCTTTACAGCTGTTTTCGTAGTCCTTGGCCTCTGGGTATATCCACACTGGATGCCAAATGTGATGTCAAAAGAGATGCAAGGCAACGAAGACATCATGATTTGGTTCACCGTTATTTCTGCTCCTATCGCAGGGGTTGTACTAGCAATTGCGATGGAATCCTTCATCAATATGCACCGCGGAGATACACCTCCGCCAGAAGATGGTCCTGGAATAAAGACTCATGGCCCAGTGGTGATTATTTGGTCGGCTGTATCAACCATGTTCTGCATCCTTGCAATTGTCTGGGGTATTACCGAGATGAATACATGGTCTTCGGATGCTCTGGCAGGTTCAAATAAAGCTCTAGTCGTTGAGGTAACTGGCTCCCAGTGGAACTGGTCCTTTAACTACCCTGCGCAAGGAATTTCAACCCACGAGTTAAATTTGCCAATCAACCAACCAGTTGAATTTCAAATTATCTCAGCAGATGTGAATCACTCATTCTGGCCTGTTCAACTCGGCGTAAAAGTTGATGCAAATCGCTTGGCAACAACAGTTGCGCGAACGACTCCTGACAAGCTTGGTGTCTTCGACGTGAAGTGTGCTGAATTATGTGGAATCAATCATGCATATATGGAAACTGTGGGCCATGTTCAAACACAGGCAGATTTCAACAGTTGGGTCTCAGAAGCTAAGGCGACCGGAGGAATACAACAATGACCACTCTTTCTCATAAGCCGGCGTCTTCGCGCCCCGTTCCAAATCCAGAACGCAGTCTGATCACCAGACTGAACATGGGAACAGGAACAGTTGTTGGCGTTCTTTTCGCTCTCATTACTTATTACATGCTTCGTCGCCATTTCAATAGTCCATGGCGTATGGATCATGGAATGGATATGACAAATCCCCATTTCGTGAACGTCACCCTGCTCTGCACGATGTTTGCGTGGAGTTTTGGATTCCTTGTTGGAATTGGTGCACTTATTGGTCCATTTAGATGGTTAATCGGTAAGGACCTCACTGCTGAAGAGCAGCTCTACCTCGCCGGTGATGGCCAGGGAATTAAGCGCTATTTCAAATACTGCACTGACCACAAAGTAGTTGGTATTCAATATCTTGTGGGGGTTATGACCTTGCTTGGTGTTGGTGGAACGATGGCGATGATGATTCGTACGAACCTTGTATCACCAGGTTCGCATTTCGTTAATTCAACAATCTACAACTCACTCGTTGGTCTTCACGGAATCACAATGATCATTGCCTTGATTATTGTTTCAACCGGTCCTTTCGGAAATTACATCATGCCGATCATGATTGGCGCAGCCGATATGGCGTTTCCTCGTTTGAATGCACTTTCTTGGTGGGTTCTTTTCACAGCGATCCCAGTGCTTTGCAGCGCCTGGTTCCTTGGTGGAATTCCAACTGGATGGACAGCTTATGCACCACTGAGTGTCCAAGCAGGACCTGGAATGAACGCATTCATTGCAACAATCATCATCTTTGCTCTTTCAACGGCTGTTGCTGGCGCAAACATCACCACAACCGTTGTTGCGATGCGCGCAAAAGGCATGAAGTGGAATCGTGTTCCTATCTTCGTAATTGGCGCAACCATTTCGGTAGCACTTGCCATTCCAGCATTCCCAACATTTATGGTGGCAATGATTCAAACTGGTCTAGACCGCACGATTAGTACAGGCTTTTATGATGCGAACGTAGGTGGAAGTGGTTGGTTGTATGCAAACCTCTTCTGGATCATGGGTCACCCTGAGGTCTATGTGATCTTGATTCCAGGGGTTGCAGCTCTTATGGAAATTGCACCTGTCTTTGTACGTAAGCCTTTGTTCTCTTACGGAGCAGCTATCGCTGGTTTTGCCGGTATCGCTGGTCTGTCTGTATTGGTTTGGGCCCACCACATGTATATGGCTGGATGGATGCCAAATCTCAACGGCCCATTCATGGTCACGACTGAATTTATTTCAGTGCCAACGGGACTTTTATTCCTTGTGCTAGTTGGAACACTATGGCGCGGTAAGCCTTGGATGAAGATGCCAATGCTTTCTGTCTATGCATTTATTTGGGACTTTTTAATTGGTGGAATCACTGGAATTTATCTTTCAGACGTTCCAGCTGATAATTACCTCCACGGATCAATGTTTGTAACAGCTCACTTCCATTACACACTCATGGGCGCTGCGCTTACTGGCGCAATCGGCGCACTTGCTTTCTGGTTCCCTAAGATGACAGGTCGTATGCTGAACGATCGAGGAAGTTATATTTCATTCTGGTTAGTCCAGATTGGATTTAACGTTCTCTTCCTTGGCATGTTCATGGCAGGAGCCGCTGGTCAACCTCGTCGTGTTGCTGACTATGCATTTGCCTTTGCTCACGCAAACCTCATTAGCACCATCGGTGCCTACAGCGTTGGCCTTGGAATGCTTGTTCTTCTTTGGGCAGTTGTTCACTCATGGCGCAGCGGTGTCATCGCACCAATGAACCCATGGGGATCAAAGACTCTTGAATGGACAGTTCCTTATCCAGTCCCACTTGTGAACTTCGATGAACCACCTGTAGTTACAAGTGATCCTTACAACTACGGAAGGAGTGCTAAGTAAATGGCTACTCATACAGAGTTCCACGTTCATCATGATTCACCTGAAAAGGTAGGAAGACGTGAACGCTTAGGTGTTCGTTTACTCATTGTTGCTGATGGTGCATTTCTTTTTGGAATCATCTTCTCTTGGTTCTATCTACGCAACCTCAATGCAAACGGTGCTTGGCTTCCTAAGGGAGTAAAGACATTCTCCACAGCGTCTAGCTGGTGGGTAATTGTTCCGTTCATCCTCGTTCTTGTTGCACACCGCATTTCAATGAAGAATCGTGCTCTGCGCGTTCCAGCAATGGCGCTGTCAACGATCCTGCTCATTGTTGGTGCTTGGTATCAATGGCACCAAGTTTGCAATATGCCATTTGTTGCCAAAGATGGAAGTGACCGTCCCTTCTATAACGGTGCGTATGCCTCTAACTGGGTCTTGTTTGCTGGTGCAAACATGTTCCACTACTTCATTACCGCCTTCATCACGCTTGGTCTTTTCCTTCGTGGTCTACGTGGGAACCTGCTTGACCCAGTACTTGAAGAGTGGCGCCAACGCGTTGCTGGTTCATGGTTCACATGGGTTGCGATCGCTGGAATTCTTTCAGCCTTCACAACATCATTTATTTAAGAAAAGAGAAGTAGAAAAGACCCGACTAGAGCGATCTGGTCGGGTCTTTTTATTGCCTCGTGAGGTAATCTAAAGCCCAGCAGTTCATAGTTCGCAGTCATAAGAAGGGATTTACAGATGGCTAACAAGGAACAGAAGAGCAACGCAAATACCAAGAAAGAGCCAAAGATGTCGCTGAAAGAAAAGCGCTTGGCTAAGCA
>JBAWYW010000002.1:0-26424 GCA_037143395.1 Actinomycetes bacterium
CCTAAATGTTTTGAACCCATAACGATGTAAGCACCGCCATATGCTTTTCGTGTAATAACGGTGATAAGTGGAACAGATGCTTCACCGTAGGCATAAATAAGCTTTGCTCCCCGGCGGATAATTCCGTTCCATTCTTGCTCTGTACCAGGCAAGAAACCAGGTACATCTACAAGAGTTACGACTGGGATTCCAAAAGCATCACAGGTGCGGACAAAACGAGCTGCCTTTTCGCTGGCATCTATGTCTAGCGTTCCCGCAAAGTGCTGGGGCTGGTTAGCAATAATTCCAACGGACTTTCCTTCAATTCTTCCAAACCCAACCAAGATATTGGGAGCGAAGAGAGCATGTACTTCAAGGAAATCTGCTTCATCGAGTATTGCTTCAACCAAAATTCGCATGTCATATGGCTTATTTGGATTATCTGGAATCAAAGAATCCAGGGCCCTATCTGAAGGGGATACATCTTGTGATTCAGTAGGGCGAAGCACGGGTGCATCATCTAGATTATTGCTTGGTAAGAATGAGAGTAGCGCCTTTACATACTCAAGTGCTGCATCTTCATTTTCTGCTAAATAATGTGAGTTACCTGTCTTGGCGTTATGTGTATTTGCTCCACCAAGTTCTTCCATGCCAACTTCTTCACCTGTAACGGCTTTAATAACATCTGGGCCTGTAATAAACATATGAGATGTTTGATCCACCATGATGGTGAAATCTGTAATAGCTGGAGAGTAAACAGCTCCACCAGCACATGGTCCAAGAATTACCGAGATCTGTGGAATGACACCAGATGAGCGAACATTTCTTTTGAAAATTTCGCCATACTGACTTAGCGATGCAACGCCTTCTTGAATGCGTGCGCCACCAGAGTCATTAAGGCTGATGAGTGGAATTCCACTCTTGAGAGCAAAGTCCATGACTTTGACAATCTTCTTACCCATGGTTTCACCAAGAGATCCACCAAAAATCATAAAATCTTGCGAAGATAAAGCAACTGTTCTTCCGTCGATAGTTGCATAACCGGTGACAACGCCGTCCCCGTATGGATGAGACTTATCCATGCCAAATTTGTCTGAGTGATGTGTGGCAAATGCATCGAATTCAACAAACGAATCTGGGTCAACAAGTTTTTCGATACGTTCGCGCGCTGTCATCTTGCCAGCGTCATGGCGCTTTTGAATAGCAGCGTCATTTCCACTTGTGTGCGCCTTTTCAAGGCGTGCCTTTAAGTCTTTGATCTTGCCGGCGGTAGTATTTGTTGAGTCAGTCACGTGAGTACTTTACTAGCGAAGTGGGTGTGAGTGATACGGGCATCACTTGATGAAGAAAAAATTACGCGTGCACTTGGTTCTAATTACTGGCGAGTACGCGTACTTTCAGAGACTTCATCAACTCAAGATGAGTTAAAAACCGAACTCGTCAGTAACGGCGACTGCGTAGTGACTGAGTTTCAGAGCGCAGGCAGAGGTCGACTGGATCGTTCATTTGAATCAGATCCACATGTAGCTCTTCTCTTTTCCTTTTACATCAAACCCGAGAGAAAAGATTCATGGGGATGGATTCCTCTTCTGTCTGGATTAAGTGTTGCTCAAACTATTAATGAAGTTACCTCAACTCGCGACTATCAAACTAAATGGCCCAACGATCTAATTTCTGCTTCAGGAAAAATTGCAGGGATTTTATGTGAAAGACATAAAGATGGAATCATTGTTGGAATAGGGATCAATGTCAGTACGCAAGTTGATGAGTTACCAGTTGATACTGCATCCTCTATTTTTATTACCTCTGGCCTTGAGATAGACCGTAATAATTTACTTGCAGCGATTTTGCGAAGGTTTCAAGACAACTTTGAGAATTGGCTACTTGGCTCAGAATTTAAAGCCCCTTATCGAGCGCTATCAGCAACCATCGGCCATGATGTTAAAGCACTCTTGCCAAGCGGCGATGAGATATTTGGCAAGGCAAAGGGCATTGGGGAAGATGGAGAGTTACTCCTGGAATCAGGAGATGTAATCACGGTAGGAGACATCGTCCATCTTTCGATAAACTCTGGCCAGTGAGCTTCCCTAAAGTTGGTGTAATTGGCGCAGGACAACTTGCCCGGATGATGGTTCCAGCTGCAGTTGATCTTGGAATTGAACTTTCGCTTCTGGCCAATTCATCTTCAGATAGCGCAGCACAAGTTGCGCCCCATGTAGTCATGGATCTAAATGATGAAGCATCAGTCCTTGAGTGGGCTCAGAAGTGTGATGTTGTTACCTTTGAGCATGAGCAGGTACCTGCAAAAACAATTACAGCGATGGAAATGGCCGGAGTAAAAGTATTTCCAAGTTCTTCTTCATTTATATACAGCCAGAATAAGTTACTCATGCGGCAGAAGATGAGCGAGCTAAAACTTCCAAATCCAGAGTGGTCAAGTTATGACGGTGGTACAAGCCCACTCAAATTTCCGCTGATTGCAAAGACGCCCACCGGAGGTTATGACGGACGAGGTGTTTTTGTTATTGCAGATCAAACTTCGCTCGAGAAATTACATAGCGAGGCAAGCCAAACACTATTACTTGAAGAGAAACTTAACTTTGATTACGAGATTGCGGTTATGGTCGCTAGATCTACGCATGGACAGGCAGCAACATGGGCACCGACGCTCACTGTACAAACCAATGGGATTTGTACTCAAACAATCACTCCTATTCCAGATGTCACTGAAGATCTTGCTATTCAGGCAGAAAATATTGCTTTAGCAATCGCTCAAGGTATCGATCTTGTCGGAGTAATGGCTGTAGAACTATTTGTTGTTAACGGCGAACTCATTGTTAATGAACTTGCACTCAGGCCGCATAATTCTGGACACTGGAGCATTGAAGGGTCAGTCACGAGTCAATTTGAACAGCATTTGCGTGCAGTCCTAGATCTGCCGCTTGGCAATACATCCCTTGTTGCAAAGTGGGCGGTTATGGGCAATGTCATCGGCATACAGACTGATAAAAGCAAAGATTTATATCCGCCATATTTACACCTCATGGCTCGGAGCCCAAAACTCAAAATCCATCAATACATGAAGGAAATGCGTCCAGGGCGCAAAGTTGCTCACGTAACCATGATCGGTGATGATCTCGTACAATTGAGGTCTGAAGTTGCCCACGCGGTTGACTACATGACAGGAGCGATCGATGAGTAATAAAGAAGTCGCAATTGTTATGGGTTCAGATTCTGATTGGCCGGTTATGCAAGAGGCAGCAACTGTTCTTGAAGAATGTGGAATTAGCTTTAATGTCGATGTTATTAGCGCCCACCGCACACCGGATGAAATGTTGGAATTTGCTCACGGCGCGGCAAAAGCTGGATACAAAGTAATTATTGCTGGCGCCGGAGGCGCTGCTCATTTACCTGGAATGATCGCTGCAGCAACAACGCTTCCAGTCATCGGCGTGCCAGTCCCACTCAAAGTTTTAGATGGTATGGACTCACTACTTTCAATCGTTCAAATGCCAGCAGGCATTCCTGTTGCAACAGTGGGTGTCGGCAATGCAAAGAACGCCGGTTTACTGGCAGCAAGAATCTTGGGAATCAATGATTCAAAGGTCTCGTCAAAGGTAGCTGAATTAATGGAGAGCGCCCGTAAAGATTCTCTCGAAAAAGGTAAAACTCTAAACGCAAAGAGAAATACACGTACTGGTTTTTAAATTGCGGAGTCTGAGCGACCTAGCGCTCTGACATGCCATCCAGCTTTTCGCCATTCGCTTCGATCGAGTGCATTTCGCCCATCAATCAGAATTGGATTTTTTACTAGCTTAATAAGCATCGCTGGATCGATTTCCCGGTAAATCTTCCATTCTGTTAAATGTAAAACCAACTCAGCGCCTTCAACACATTTTTCGATGGAGTCAGCAAATTTAAGTACAGGGAATTTCTTCTGTGCATTTGGTATTGCTTTAGGATCATGGATAGTTACATCAGCACCTGCGGCTTGAATTTGCACTGCGATATCAAGCGCTGGGGAGTCGCGCACATCATCACTATCTGGCTTGAAGGCAGCACCCAAAACGGCAATTTTCTTGCCACGCAAGTCATCACTTAAGTCTTTACGGACTAATTCAATAACACGTGCTCGAGCACGCATATTGATCGAATCGATTTCTCTGAGGAATTCAACCGCTTGCTCTGCTCCGAGTTCTTGCGCACGTGCCATAAATGCTCGTATATCTTTTGGTAGGCATCCTCCGCCAAATCCAATTCCTGCTTGCAGGAATTTATTTCCAATACGTGGGTCGTATCCGATGGCCTTTGCAAGGACCGTGACATCTCCGCCTGCTGCCTCACAGATTTCAGCCATCGCATTGATAAACGAGATCTTTGTGGCCAGGAAGGAATTTGCAGCGACTTTTACAAGTTCAGAAGTAGGAAGGTCTGCAACCACCCAGGGTGTTTGCTCAGATAAGCTTTTTGCATATACCTTCTTTAAAGTTTCCTCTGCTTTGCTATTTGTGACACCCACGACAAGGCGGTTTGGTTTAAGTGTGTCTTCTACCGCAAAACCTTCACGCAAGAATTCTGGATTCCAGGCTAAATCTAGCTTTGGATTAATTTTTAGAAGTCGCGAACGAAGCGCTGCTGCGGTGCCAACTGGCACAGTTGATTTACCAACAACGAGCGAGCCATCTTTAATAATCTTTGCTATTGAATCAAGGGCTCCATTGACATATGTAAGATCTGCAGCGAGCCCGTCTTTCACTTGGGGGGTTCCTACGCAGATAAAGTGAACATCACAGTCTTTGATGGCGCCAAAATCTGAAGAGAAAGTTAGACGACCACTTTTTACTTCTTGCGCA
Organism: Actinomycetes bacterium; assembly: GCA_037143395.1. Classification (GTDB taxonomy): domain Bacteria; phylum Actinomycetota; class Actinomycetes; order Nanopelagicales; family Nanopelagicaceae; genus PALSA-747. Next base: position 4,833 of record JBAWYW010000002.1, read on the forward strand.
AGAAGTTCTTCTAGACCAGGTTCATAAAATGGGATAGTTCCTGCATTCAAAGATGCGATCTTGGAGGCGTCAACATCTACGCCAACAACCTCAAATCCGAGGCTGGACATGCATGCAGCATGGGTAGCACCGAGGTATCCGGTGCCAATCACAGAGATTTTTAGTGCCATTGCCCCGATAGTAGTCGGGAGAAACAGTAATGTGTGCAATGTATGAGTATAAATTCTGGCAAACCCATCATAGAAGCCGCTACCGGCGTCTCGGTAGTGTTGCCAATCCTTAATGAAGAGCGCTTTCTTGAGGACTCCGTAAGTGCGATTTTGGCTCAGAAATACTTAGGTCCACTGGAAGTAATTTTGGCTTTGGGGCCATCAACAGATAACACGAATGAAATAGCTCGGAATCTTGCATCTAAGGACCCAAGGATTGTTCTAGTTGAAAATCCAACAGGGCGAACTGCTACAGGACTGAACCGAGCAATCTCTCATGCAAAATATTCAATCATCTGCAGAATTGACGGACATGCAGAAATTTCTCCCACATACATATCCCATGCAGTCGCCGTGATGGGTCAAACCAAGGCGGTAAATGTCGGGGGAGTCATGAACGCCATTGGGCAAAACATCTTTGAAAATTCTGTCGCGACTGCAATGCGATCACCACTTGGTGTTGGTGCTTCTCGCTTCCATACCGGTGGTAGAGCTGGTCCGACCGATACTGTTTATTTAGGCGTATTTGAAAAATCTAAGCTTGAAAAAGTTGGTGGATACGATGAAAGATTTACGCGTGCTCAAGATTGGGAATTAAATTTCAGATTGCGCCAGGATGGCGGAATTATTTGGTTTGATCCAGATCTAGTTGTGACTTACAGACCACGTCCAAATTTACGTGCTCTTGCCAAGCAATATTTTGAATATGGGCGCTGGCGCCGTGCTGTCACACGAAACCATAAAGGAACAGTGAATTTTCGATATCTAGCGCCTCCGGTGACTTTAATTGCCTGCCTCATTTCCCTAATTGCAGGAAGCTTCTTTGGGTCTCTCTATTTCTTGCCACTTGCAGGATATTTGCTTGGAAATCTTCTAGGGTCCATCGTGATTGGTAAAACCCCTATGGAGAAATTGATGTTGCCAGCAGTCTTAGCCACTATGCATTTCTCGTGGGGAGCAGGCTTTCTTACATCACCTAAGAATTTGGTAAGGCAGTGAAGCGGGCACTACTTGCGCTCATTTTGATCTTAACTCCAAACGCAGCACACGCTGATTCTCTTCCAGATCACTTTATTCTCACCGGCTCAGGTTTTGGTCATGGTGTTGGCCTTAGCCAGGTTGGCGCGCAGGGACAGGCAATGGAAGGCAAAAGCGCCCCCCAAATACTTAATTACTACTTTCCGGGTACGCAAGTACTTCCCGTTCCAGACAATACAAATATTCGTGTAAATATTGCTCATAAAGTGAGCTCTGCCCTTTTTGTTGTAAGTAAAGCAGCAGCGATTCCAACCACTTCATGGAGTGTGAATTCAGGCGATGGCGCAACCACACAAGTTCCCTTTGCCTCCTCACTTCGCTTTCTAGCAGGCGCGCAAGGAATTTCACTCGCAGTAACAGCGCCAAAGGTGGCGCCACAAAACCTCCCCGCTAGTTCACTATGGACAATAAATTTCAGTGGTGTTCTTACAGTCAATACAACGCAAGGGATTATGAACCTGCGATACGGAAGCATTCAATTAAGGCTTGTGGGAGCAAAGATTGAAGTGACCAACACAATGAACCTTCACAACGAGTACTTATATGGAATAAGTGAGATTCCCTCCAGATACCTGCAAGCAGCTTTGCAGGCGCAAGTCATTGCATCACGGACTTACGCCTTGAGTAAAGTTGGAACAATACGAAAAGAATGTGACTGCAATATCTACAGTGGAATTTATGATCAAAACTATATTGGATATGCAAAAGAGTCAGAGAAAACTGTTGGCGCCTACTGGAAGGCTGCGGTTGATACAACAAGTGTTGATGGTGGTGCTGGTTTGGCGATTTACTACCAGGGTAAACCAATCTCTGTTTACTTCTTTGCTTCCAGTGCTGGGATAACCCAAAAAAGCGCCGATGTATGGGGCAGCAGCCAGCCCTATTTAGTGAGTGTTCCAGACCCATGGAGTTTAGATATATTTCTTAACCCGTACTACTCACATTGGCAACGTGTGCTTATTCAAAAAAATGTCGCCACCGCTTTTAATTTGCCTGATGTTCTTTCACTTAAAATCGTTGGGCGCACTTCAACTAATAGTGCGATTAATATTGATGCAACATCAAGCACTGGTAAAACCTCAGAGCTTGCAATTGGAGACTTTAAAGTAAAGTTAAAAATTCCGTCTTCGTGGTTTGAGATAGCTAACTCTAATTAGCGTGCAAGGCAGAATTTAATCCTTCCCAACCACCAACCTTTGGAACCACTTCAAGGTTTCCAGATTGAGAGTTGCGTCTAAAGATCAGATTGTTCGCGCCGGAAAGCTCGCGGGCCTTTACCACTTTCCCATCAGGCAAAGTGATTTTTGAACCTGCTGTGATGTAAGTGCCTGATTCGATAACGCAGTCATTACCAAGTGAAATTCCAAGTCCAGAGTTTGCGCCAAGCAAGCAACGTTCACCAATAGAAATAACTTCTTTTCCGCCGCCACTGAGTGTTCCCATAATGGACGCGCCGCCACCAACATCGCTGCCATCTCCGACAACAACACCCGCGCTGATGCGGCCTTCAACCATTGATTTACCAAGTGTTCCTGCATTGAAGTTTACAAAGCCTTCATGCATGATCGTTGTCCCAGCAGCAAGATATGCACCAAGGCGTACGCGATCGGCATCTGCAATTCGCACACCATCTGGAATTACATAGTCAACCATTCGTGGAAACTTATCCACGCTATAGACCGTGACATGGCCATGCGCTGCACGTAATTTTGCACGGGTCTTTTCAAAATCAACAAGTGAGCAAGGCCCCGCTGATGTCCATGCAACATTTGTCAGTAAGCCAAATACCCCATCAAGGTTTACACCATGGGGCTTTACTAAACGATGTGAAAGAAGATGTAATCGCAAGTATGCATCAGCTGCATCTTTTGGAGCCACATCCATATCAATTTCAAGATCAACTTCACGCTTTGTTACACCGCGTACAGGGTCAGCTTTAAGATTCTCGCTACGGTCTGACTTATTTGTGATGGAGGAAAGGGAAACATCCAGATACCAACAATCAAGCAGATCACCATTGCTCGCAATTGTTGCAACACCAGATCCATAGGCTTTTCTCATGTGAGTACGGTATCAAAGGGGGTTTCTATCGCTCTCACCCTTTTCAAAGAGTGGCTGTATGTCTAGGGCAGCAATAGACGGGTAACCTTTGTAATGTGAAGCAGGTACCGACTATCGCCGAGTTGATCGCAAGCCTGCCAGAAGAAGAACGATTCATTTTGACCTTGCACTATCTCAAAGGCCTGTCAAATGAGGAGATCGCAAAAACCCTTGGTGTGCCTGCCCGCTCAGTTGCCGTAGTTATAGAAGGGGGCAAGCGCCGCTTATTGGCTGCGCTCGATTTCCCACATACCAACTGATACGAGATACTTCTCCTTATGGCAGCTATGAAACCCCGCACAGGTGACGGACCAATGGAAGTCACTAAGGAAGCTCGCAGTTTTGTTATGAGAATCCCTCTTGAGGGTGGCGGCCGACTTGTAGTTGAGCTCAACGTTGAAGAAGCGACAAACCTCGGTAACGCACTTCAAGCAGCAGTCTCACTCGTTAAAAAATAGAATTCCTTCATGAGGCTCCTTCAGCCAACTTTTCAATTAGTTGGATCTGCTAAAGAATTCGATCCCGATACATATGACGCAATTGCGCTCGCAGCAAATACAACAGATGATGGCGCTCTTTTAGATTCAAATCCCTACTCCGAGCAAATAGTTAAAAAACTAGGCATCGATTTCAAAGAGGTAAAAAGTAACTGGCCAGATTTCACGGGCAAACCAGGTGAACTTATTGAAATTCCTATCTCAGGCTTCGGAAAAGTAAGCCGTGTTTACATCCTCGGTGTTGGACAAGGGGCAAGGGAAGAATTACGCAAAGCGGGGGCGTCCCTTGGTCGTAAAATTAAAGGAACTGGCTTTAACCTGTTTGACGCTATATCGCTAGATAAAGAGAGCGCAGTAGTTCACGCAATTGCTATCTCACTTGCGCAATATGGATGGAATTTAAAGACACCTTCCAAAGAGAGTAAGAAACCTCGCGTATCCGTTTGGTTTGCTCAGAAATATAAGGGCGATGTTGAAAGGGCAAGTGTCATAAGTGAAGCAGTATGGAATGCGCGTGATCTGATTCATACCCCTTCGAATATTAAAGATCCAGCGTGGATGGCATCTCAGGCAAAATCACTGGTTGCCCAGGCAAAATCTTCTGCGCTATCTGTGAATGTAAAAAGCGGCCGTGCGCTAGCAAAGTTTGGTGGCTTACTAGCAGTAGGTAATTCGGCGCCGATACCCGGCCCACGGATGATTGAAGTTAGATATGCACCTTCTGGTTCTAAAAACTGGCCTCATGTTGTCCTTGTCGGCAAAGGAATTACTTTTGATACTGGTGGAATCTCACTCAAAAGGCCATACGACACAATGGTTGCGATGAAGAGTGACATGGCTGGAGCAGCAGCAATCTTGGCTGCAACAGTTGCCATGGCAGAACTGAAACCAAAAGTTCGCGTGACAGCCCTATTGATGTGCGCAGAGAACATGGTTTCAGGAACTTCTCAACGCCCTTCAGATGTGATTACTCACTTTGGTGGAACAACTGTTGAGGTATTAGATACAGATGCAGAAGGCCGCTTAGTTTTAGCGGATGGACTTGCCTACGCCGACCTTGAGCTAGATCCAGACTTTCTGATTGATGTTGCAACCCTGACTGGAGCTGCAAGTCTTGGACTTGGCAAACAGTATGCAGCGATGTATTCCAGAGATGAAAAGTTAACGAAAAAATTGAGTGCAATCGGGGAGCAGATTGGTGATCGGGTATGGCCAATGCCGCTGATTGATGATTATCAAAGTGGGCTTGAAAGTGAGATCGCTGATTACACACATATAGCCGACAAGGGAAATTTTTCTGCCGGTTCAGTAACCGCTGCGCTCTTTCTTGAGAAGTTCGTTGGTAATCGCAATTGGGTTCATCTCGATATTGCTGGCCCAGCCCGCTCTGAGGCTGATGCTGGAGAATTTGTTAAAGGTGGGACAGGTTTTAGCACCAGACTGCTCATTGAATGGTTAACATCCTTCTAGTGAATACTTTGCGACGTGTGAGGAACAAAAGATGATCGGCAATCGTGGCGATATGTCAGCATTCTCAGAGAGCTTTGTCCGCGAAGATGTCTTTATGCAACAGGCACGTAATACTGCAGAGGAATTGGGAACCGTTGATCCATCTCCTGCTGTTGGAGGACTGCTTAAATATGTGGTTCAAACATTGAATGCAAAGTCGATTGCAGAGATTGGCACTGGCTCAGGCGTGAGTGGTCTATGGATATTTAATGGAGCAGCTTCAGATGCCGTGCTGACATCAATAGATACTGAGCGTGAACATGCTGCTGCTGCGCGAACAGTTTTTGAAGAAGCAGAGATCGGACCACAGAGGTTTAGATTAATCACAGGAGTTATTCTGGAAGTTGTTGGAAAACTTGCAGATAACAATTATGACCTCATAGTGCTCCGTCCAGCGGCCGACCTTATGGACTTAATCCATGAGAGTTACCGCTTGCTTCGCACTGGTGGAGTGCTCTTCATTGATCATGCTCTCAGTGGTGGAAAAGTAGCTGATCCCACACAACGTGATTTTGAAAGTATTTCCCGCCGAGATGGCATTAAAGCTGTGAAAGAAGACTCACGGTGGTCCTCATCACTCTTGCCGGTGGGTAGCGGCGTCCTCTTGGCGACAAAGCTTTAAGTATTGTTTAGAATACGAACATGAGTTCTGATCAACCCCAAACTCCATCTTCACAAACACCATGGTGGATCTCTGGCAGCCAACCTATTTCTGCGCCTTCCTATAACTACCCTTCGCGAAAGGGCATTAGTTGGTATTTGGCGTTGGCTATGGCTCTTCTTGCAGGATTTGTCGGGGCTCTCATCGGGAGCAATCGTTTTAGCGGCAGTACCGGATTAGTTTCAATCTCTCGAAACATTGAACGCGCTCCAAACTCGGTTGCGGCTATTGCGGCGCGGGTATCGCCTTCTGTTGTCGAAGTAGATTCAAGCTCAAGTCAAGGACAAGACACTGGCACTGGGTTTTTCATTCAAAGCAACGGATATATCCTCACCAATAATCACGTTGTTGAACCGGCAGTATTGAGTAATGGCAAAATTAAGGTAAAACTTTCAAATAACCGCACATACATCGCAACCCTGATTGGGCGCGACACTTCTTACGATCTAGCTGTGATCAAGATTCCTGTAACAGATGCACCTGCGCTCACACTTGGTGATAGCGATAAGGTTCAAGTCGGAGATCAAGTGATCGCAATTGGATCACCGCTTGGCCTTGCTGGAACAGTTACGTTGGGAATCATTTCAGCAAAAAATAGGCCAGTAACTACAAGTTCAGAAAGCCAAGCAGGAGAGAATTCATTTATCAATGCTCTTCAAACAGATGCTGCAATTAATCCAGGTAATTCCGGTGGGCCACTTGTAGATATAAATGGAGCAGTTATTGGTGTTAATTCTGCAATCGCTTCACTTGGTTCTAATGTATTTGGTGGTTCACAGCCCGGTTCAATTGGTTTGGGATTTGCAATTCCGATTAATCAAGCCCGTATTACCTCCGAGCAGTTAATTAAAACAGGTCATTCAACATTTCCAATAGTTGGCATGTCTTTGGATAATCGGTATGCCGGAAGCGGCGCTCGGGTTGCCGATACAGATAAAGGAGTTTTACCGGGAGGCCCAGCAGAGAAAGCTGGAATTAAACGCGGTGACATCATTATTGAAGTAGACGGGAAACCGATTAACACCGCCGATGAGATGGTCGTCACGATTCGCTCCCACCAAGTCGGAGACACGATCATTATGAAGTTCATGCGAGGTAAGAGTGTGATGACCGCAAAGGCAACGCTTGTTGCGTCAAAAGCAACTAACTAAAAAACCTTATCTTAAGTAAGGTAGCCCTATGAGCGCAGTGACAGTTGATCTGATACATGCAGCACTTGCGCGTGTAAATGATCCAGAACTTCATCGTCCACTTCCTGATTTAGGAATGGTGGAGTCAGTAGAAGTAAGCGGAACGACTGCTCACATCAAAATTAAATTAACTATCGAAGGCTGTCCCATGAAGGATCGCCTGGAAGCTGATATCCAGCGTGAACTGCTAGGCGTCTCTGATGTTTCTGACCTTGCTCTAACTTTCGGAGTCATGACAGAAGATGAAAGAAACAACGTGAAAAAGATGCTCAGGGGCGGCAGGGATAAATTCAATCCCTTTGCTGAACCGAATTCATTAACGCGGGTCATTGGCATTGCATCAGGTAAAGGCGGTGTTGGAAAGTCTTCACTCACTGTCAATCTTGCAGTTGCTGCTGCAGCAAAAGGCTTAAGCGTTGGAATACTCGACGCTGATGTATACGGGCACTCAGTTCCAAGACTTATGGGTATTTTAGATGAGCGCCCAACATCAATTGATCAGTTTTTTATTCCCATTGAAAAATATGGCGTCAAAGTTGTTTCAATGGAAATGTTTAAACCCAATCGAGAAGATCCAATTGCCTATCGAGGTCCGCTCCTTCACAGAGTCTTAGAGCAACTCATGACGGATGCTTATTGGGGCGCACTAGATCTTTTGCTACTCGATCTTCCACCAGGTACCGGAGATATTGCTATTTCACTCGGACAACTAGTCCCACAATCAGAAATTATCGTTGTGACCACCCCACAGATTGCAGCAGCAGAAGTTGCTGAACGCGCTGGCAGAATCGCTCACCAGGTGAAGCAATCAGTACTTGGTGTTGTTGAAAATATGTCTGAGAGTCCATGTCCTCACTGCGGTGAATTGATTGCGCTCTTTGGTTCGGGAGGCGGAGAGGAAACTTCTCGCCGGCTTTCAGAACTTGTTGGAACAAAAGTCCCGCTACTTGCAAAGATCCCATTTGATATTCGACTTCGAGATGGTGGTGATGAAGGGATCCCAGTAGCCCTTTCTGAAGATTCCACACCAACGACTAAAGCCATAGGTGAATTACTTGAAAACATTTCGGTCCGCCCTCGCTCACTCGCGGGCGTTCCACTCTCGCTGCACACATAAGCCTCAGAGCGCCCCGTAGACTTACGGGGTGAAACAGACTCCCGTAGCTTCAATCAACACCGTTGCAAAGCGGTTAGTTGGTCGAGGCAATCTTGTGATTACTCGGAAAAGTGTCAGAGATTCTCTAGTTTCAGTTGCTGCGCTCATCGGATGCCAAGTTCGCGATCCCAACGGCAAGACTATTGGAAAGCTTGTAGATATTGTGGTGCGGCATGGTGAGGAAACTTATCCACCAGTTTCTGGGCTCATTGTTAAAGTAGCCAATCACAAATCTTTTATTAATGGTGCTCGTATCTCAAAGTTAACACAGAAAGAAATCACTCTTTCATCAACAAAAATAAATTTAGAGAACTACCAGCGCAGACCCGGAGAGTCACTCCTAGATGCAGATGTATTGGATCATCAAATTGTGGATGTTGATGGCCTTCAAGTTGTTCGCTCCTCTGATCTGTACCTAGCGCCTCTTGATAAAGAAATACGTGTGGTGGGTGTGGATATTTCATTTGTGTCATTCCTGCGCCGCTTGTTTCCAGCTTTGATTGCGCGCAGACCAACTCCAGAACATGTACTTGACTGGGCGATGGTGGCTTCACTTACTGATTCAACAGGTGTGGTTCGCACATCAAGTTCCAAATCAGCACTTAGTCAGTTGCGTCCAGCTGATATTGCCGACTTGATTGAAGATCTCGCAGGCCGTGAGCAGGGGGCCTTGATTGAAATGCTTGATCCAGATCTTGCTGCTGATGCGCTTGAAGAGATGGAAGATGATGAACTGGAGAGCTTGCTCCGCGGTTTGCCAGCAGAGCGTTCTGCGCAACTACTTGCTCGAATGGAGCCTGATGAGTCTGCAGAAGTATTGCGTGATCTTGGATCCGAGCACCGCGAAAGTATTTTGAGCGCAATGGAAAAAAGTGTCGCTAAGCAACTACGCGAACTAGTCTCATTTGATGAAGATTTAGCGGGTGGAATTATGACGACCCACTTGTTGATAGTAAAAGAGAGTGACACTGTTGCGTCAGCACTTAAATTATTGGTTGAAAACAAAGAACGCGATAGCTCAGATGGCGTTGTTGTGGTGGATGCTAAGGGTCAGCTAGTTGATCACATTCAAACCGTTGAACTGATTGCCGCAAAGTCATCTTCGAGTGTTTTAGACCTAGTTGCCAAGCCATTTCCAACATCAGTCCTTATCGATACCCCAATTGCTGAAGTTGTTGAAGAATTTTCAAATAACCGTGGGTCATCCATCATTGTTGTTGATGAAAAGAACAAGCCAATTGGCCGAATCCTTTCCGATGACCTCGTAGATGCACTCTCACGGAGCAGACCGCGCGGTTTTTCTAAAGGCAGCGGGGTTCTTTCATGAGTATTAATAAAATGGTGGCAAAGCGCAAGATTCGTCTAGCGGCCTTTCTTGCGGTTATGGGCCCAGGCGTTATTGCAGGTCTTGCAGATGATGATCCAGCGGGCATCACAACCTATTCTCAATTGGGAACTCAATTTGGCTACCGCATGCTCTGGACTCTTGTTATCGCAACTGCCGCACTCATTATTTTTCAAGACCTTGGTTCGCGCATTGGCGTTGTAACCCGTCAAGGATTGATTGGATTGGTTCGTCAGAAGTATGGAGCCCGCGCGGGTTCATTTAGCGCCGTCTCGTTGATTTTGGCAAACCTAGGAACAATGACAGCAGAGTTTGCCGGTGTTGCCGCTGCAGGACAATTATTTGGAATTTCACGCTACATAACCGTTCCTCTTACTGGTTTAGTTATTTCCTATTTAGTGTTACGAGGTACTTTTAAGAAAGCCGAGAGAGTTTTCTTTGCACTCTCCGCAGTTTTCCTTGCTTACATAATTGCTGGTTTCATGGCACATCCAAATTGGAGCAGTGCATTTAAGGGCATGGTTACACCTTCAATGCCACTGAATCATCAAGCGATAAATATTGCTACGGCAACGCTTGGAACCACTCTTGCCCCTTGGGGTCTGGCATTTATCCAGTCATATGCTGTTGATAAGCGCCTAACGAGAGATGACCTTAAATTGCTTCGCGCGGATGTTTGGGTGGGCTCACTTCTTACCGGCGTAATTGGATTCTTCGTCGTTATCACTTGCGCCGCTACTTTAAACAAAGAACATATTTTTAGTATTACAGATGCTTCTCAGGCAGCTGTTGCGCTTAAGCCATTGGCTGGGTCGCTTGCAAAATATATCTTTGCAATTGGAATTATTGGGGCAGCGCTACTTGCCGCATCAATTCTGCCTCTCTCCACTGCATATTCTGTGAGTGATCTGACAGGCTCACCTGCTGCATTAGATGATAATTTCCAAGAAGCTCCTCTGTTCTACTCAACATTTGCTGCAATCACAATCATTGGTGGGGGATTGATCATGATCCCAGGTGTCTCACTGGTTTGGATTTTGATTTCTTCACAGATTCTCAATGCGATACTCCTTTTGCCGCTTCTTAGCTATATGTATGGAATTGCAAAAGATAAGAAGCTGATGGGTGAGTTTGTAGCTAAACGCTCGTCCTTGAATATTTATGGTTCAGTGATTGCACTAGTTGCGGTCTGTGTGATTGCTCAGTTCTGGTTCTTGTTCCATAACTAGAGCCTATGAAAACACAAGAGCACACAGCCCTGCCTGAAGGCAGAGATATCCCCTTTCTATTATTGGGAATACTTGGAATTGGCTCTTCTGGTCCTGTCATCGCAAAGAGTGTGATGCCAATTTCAACGCTTGTATTTTGGCGAAATCTGGGTGGGGCTTTGATTGTTGCACCATTTGCCTATCGAAAAAAAGAGTGGAGAGTCCTTAGTAATCGTCCTGCACTGAAGTTATCTGCTCTCTCAGGAGTCCTCTTAGGTTTTCACTTTCTAGCTTTTTTTGCAGCCATGCGTTTTACAACAGTAGCCGCTGGAACAGCGCTTGCATCTTTACAGCCAATATTTACTGCTCTATATCTTAAGTTTAAAGGAGCGAGGATTTCTGCTCAGTCAATGATCGGCCTCTTCTTAGCATTTGGATCAGTCATGCTGATTACCGGTATTGACTTCACGCTCTCGACGAGAGCATTTACTGGTGATCTATTCGGTATCTTGTCCGGTGCACTTGCATCTGGCTATGTGTTGATTGGATCAGGCGTTCAAAAGACATTGTCAACATCTACTTACACAACGATATGTTACGGAACCTGCGCATTAGTTACTTTGATTACCGCCCTTGCCACTAAGTCAGAAATTCTTCATTTCCAGCTTAATCAGTGGTTGTTGCTATTTTCATTAATTGTTGGGGCGCAACTACTTGGTCACAGTTTGTTTAATCTCACTCTCAAGCGCGTCTCTCCTGTTGTTGTATCACTCATCGTATTTTTTGAAGTTCCTGTTTCAGCAGTTATTGCTCTTATTTGGCTTCATCAAAAGCCTCAATCTGGAACTATTCCTGGAATCATTGGTCTACTTATTGGATGCGCAATATTTGTCCTTAGAAATAAGCCAATCGAGGCACGACTTGATTGATCTACATACACATACGAGTTTTAGTGATGGAACAGATTCTCCAACAGAACTCATCAATAAGGCATTAGCAAGTGGAATTACAACCATTGGCCTAACAGATCATGACACAGTTGCTGGTTGGGATGAGGCCATTGGTCATCTTCGCCCAGGACTTTCACTTGTTCCAGGAGCTGAGATTTCTTGCCAGACTGAAGATGGAATTAGCGTGCACATGCTCGGATTGCTCTTTGATCGGGAAAGTAGGGAACTTGCAGAGGTATTAGAACAAACGCGCGAAAATAGAGTTGGCAGGATGAACAAAATCATTGTGCGTCTCAATGAAGCTGGGTATGAGATCACGATGAGTGATGTGCAAGAACAACTTTCCGATGGCGCCACCCTAGGTCGGCCACACCTTGCTGATGCTCTCGTTGCAAAAGGTTATTTAAAATCGCGAGAAGAGGTTTTTGCAGAGCTTCTTCATAATGATTCACCACATTACGTTGCTCACTACTCACCAACTCCTGAAGTAGCAATTGGGTTAATCAAGGCTGCCGGGGGAGTTGCTGTTATCGCCCACCCAATGGCATCACTTCGTGGGAGGGTAATTTCAACTAATACGTTTAAAGATTATGTTTCTGCTGGTTTGGATGGAATAGAAGTATTTCACCGCGACCACAGCGCAGATCAGAGAGAACTGCTTAAAAGTATCGCCTCTGAGCTAGATCTTGTCGTCACAGGGTCAAGTGATTACCACGGAAATGGAAAACTCAACCAACTGGGTGAGTCAACTACAAGCCCTGAGGAATTTTTAAAGCTCGAATCTAGGGCTAATGCCCGTCGAGTTATAAAGTTGTAAATCCAACCTTACGTTCTGCTGAATCGCCAATTTCAATAAAAGCAATCTTGCCAGCAGGCACAAGAACAGTGCGGCGTCTTGTATCTGTCAGTTCTAGAGAGGTCTTCTTTTCAATCGCTTCATTGGCAAGTGATAAGACTTTTTCTGGGGCGGTTTCTGTTTCGAAAACTAATTCGTGGTTGGAATCGCTAATACCAATTCTTACTTGGATTGACTGCTCAGATGATTTTTTAGTGGCCATGGATTTAGTTTAGTCATGAACTTGAGCGAGGGAAACCTGAAATTCCTCGCCACTGCAAACTTGCGACAAGCCTCACGGCTGTATCACGATCAATTTTGCCATCTCGAGAGAGCCAGTGACGCGCAGTCGTCTGGGCGGTACCAATTAGTCCAACGGCAAGGAGCATTGCCGATTCCTGAGGCATTGCTGTATCCGCTCTGATTGCCTCACTAAATGCAGCCGCGCAGTCATTGGACATTTTGTTCAATCTCTCGCGTACTTGAGGTTCAACACTCATGTCACTTTCAAAAAGTAGTCGAAATGCTTCGCCCTCGTCGTTGATAAAATCAAAATAGGCATTAACCGTGGCCAGCACACGACCTGCATTTTCTTTAGTGGAGCTAACTGCAGTTTGAATTTCAGCAACCAAAGACTCGCAGTGAATATCTAGTACAGCCAAATAAAGATCTAGCTTTGAAGGAAAATGTTGATACAGAACTGGCTTACTTACATTTGCCCTGTCTGCAATCTCATCCATGGCGGCAGCGTGATAACCAGCAGCTGTAAAGACTTCAAGTGCGGCCGTGAGCAATGTTGCTCTTCTCTCATCGCGCGGTAAACGCAATTTGGCGTGAGAGGCCGCTGGGCTATTGAGATTGTCGGTGCTCATTAGCGAGATCGTATCCCAATCAGAGATAATCAGCCCATGAATAACACCGAGCCACTTCCAGATGAGGTTTCAGCAAACGAGCTTTTAGAGCTATTTGCTAGTGGAGCCGACTTCCAGTTAGTCGATGTTCGAGAAGATCACGAGTGGCAAGAAGGCCATATTGAAGGTGCTACATGGATTGTGATGAATAAGTTTGTCTCGGGAAGTGCATTTAGTGAGTTAGCAAAAGATAAGCCAATTATTTTTCAATGCCGTTCGGGAGTTCGCTCAAGTGACTGTATGGATATTGCAAGAAGTGCCGGTTTCTCAAACACGTCAAACTTAACGGGTGGAATTTTGGCTTGGTATAAAGCGGGTGGGAAGTAATGTCTCTAAGTTTGTTACTCGTTCATGCACATCCAGATGATGAGACCATCGCCAATGGCGCGACTATGGCTGCATATATTGCGCAAGGAGTTTCAGTCACTCTTGTTACCTGCACGCGGGGAGAAGAAGGAGAAGTTTTAGTCCCAGAGCTAGCTCATTTAGCATCTTCTGCCGACAACACGCTTGGTGATTATCGCGTTGGTGAATTAGATCGGGCTATGGAAAGACTCAATGTAAAAGATCACATTTTTTTAGGAGCACCGAATAAAAAGTATCGAGATAGCGGCATGATGGGCACAGTTCAAAATGATTCGCCTGGCAATTTTTGGAAAACAGATCTTGATGCAGCAGCAGCGGATCTTGTTGCGCTTATCCGAGATCGCAAGCCTCAGGTACTAGTCACATATGATGAATTCGGTGGATACGGACACCCCGACCACATTAAGGCCCACCAGGTAGCTATGAGAGCGGCAGAGTTAGCCGCTGATTCTTCATATGGAACTGGCAGCGCATGGGAAATTTCTAAAATTTACTGGACAGCAGTCCCGCGTTCTGCGGTAAAAAATGGCCTCTCAAGTAAGAAGCTTTATATGAAAATTCTTCTTCGTGTATTTAAGTATGTTCCCTCAAAATGGATCACAATGCCTTTTGTTAAGCCAGATGAAGCCGTTACAACGGAGTTCGATGGCAATGCCTTTACAGCAGCAAAAATTGCAGCCCTTAACGAGCATAAGACGCAGCTTGTTATGGACGGTTCAAAATTTGAATTTTCTAAAAATCTTGCACTTGAGATAGGCGGCACCGAGTATTACACGCTAGTAAAAGGTGTAAAAGCGGGAGTTCTCAATTCGCAAGGCAGGGAGACAGATCTTTTTGCTGGGGTTAGGGGATAACTTCCCACTCTTGCCCATGGGCTGAATCAATCACTTTGATCTTTTGAAGCGCCAATTCATCTCTTAATTGATCGCTTAATTTAAAGTCTTTATCCTGGCGAGCCTTACTTCTTCTATCTAGCAATTTTTGGACTTCTTCACTGAGGACAATTTTTTGATCGCCACGGGTTACCCCAAGACTAAAGAACTCTTCAACTTTCTCAAAGACATTCGCTTTCGTTGTTGGAGAGATAGATTCGTCTCGCTCAAGCGCCCGAAGTTTAACTATTGCCCGAGGTGTATCAAGGTCATCATTTAGATCTGCAATTACCTCAGCAATGAATTGTTGAGCAGCGGAGCTATCGACGTGGGCTTCTTGGGATTGTCGCCACTCTTGATACTTCTTGCGCCAACGCTTAATAGTTGAATCAGCTGCAGCAATTGAGTCCCAAGACAAGTCCATCTGGCTTCTATACCGATTTTCAAGAAAACATAAGCGGACTGCAAGTGGATCAAAACCTCGAGCAATAACATCTTCTACGAGTACGACATTGCCCGCACTTTTGGACATCTTGCGTCCCTCAAACAAGAGATGCTCCCCGTGAACCCAGTGATTGACTACCTCATCACCGCTTGCAGCATTTGATTGCGCTCGTTCATTCTCATGGTGGGGGAAACGAAGATCGATCCCTCCCACATGAACATCAACCTTCTTGTTTAAATAACTCATAGACATCGCAGAACATTCAATATGCCAGCCCGGAAAACCTGAACCCCAAGGAGAATCCCAGACCATTGTTGTTCGTTCTCCCGCAGCTTTCCATAGCGCCCAATCAGCATGAAACTTCTTTGCCCCGTCATTGTGATATTCATACTTGTGGCCAGGCTTAAGTGATTCTAATTTGTTTCCACTAATGGCTCCGTAGGAGGGAAAAGTTTGCGCAGCAAAGTAAACACTTTTATCGCTGCCAACATATGCATGAGAAGATTTAACAAGTTCAGCGATGAGCTGCTGCATTCCTTCAATTTCTTCACTTGCTCGTGGGTAAACATCAGCTGGAGCGATATTTAATCGCATCAAATCTTGATGAAATAACTCTTCATACCTACGAGCAATCACAAACGGGTCGATCTTCTCCTTCTTTGCCTCAGCCACTACCTTGTCGTCTCCTACTTCATTTCCATCAAAGTCTTCACCCATATGTCCGACATCAGTTATATTTTGAATGACTTTGACTTTGAACCCATTGATTAAAATAAGTTTTGCAATTAAGTCGCTTAAAAGAAATGTTCGCAAGTTGCCAACATGGGCATCTCTATAAACAGTTGGGCCGCAGCAATACATTCGGGCATATTCACCGTTGGAAAGAGTTATTTCCTTATTGGTCCTTGATTGAGTATCAAAGATTTTGATTCCTGTGGAAGTTTCACTCATTATTTTCACCTGATGGCACTACTTTCCATAATGCAATACGAGCCGGGTCAAAGGTGATCAGTGAGCCATCTTTCTTGCGCACCTCTGTCACCGATTCAAGGTGGCCAAGGAGGTCGCGAAAGCCACCCTCAGGGTCAAACAAGCGAATGCTGACGCGGTGGCCAATCTCATTTTCTGAAGGGCTATCCTTCATAACTGGCCTCCTTCTCAAGGTGCATCCACTATTGTCTACCTATTATTCTTGCCTAGTTGGCAGTAACCGCCACTTGAGACCAAGTGTCAGGTACGCCGAGTGAATGTTTGAAAGGAAGACCGTGACCTACGTAATTGCCGAACCTTGTATCGATGTAAAAGACAAGTCATGCATCGAGGAGTGTCCTGTTGATTGCATTTATGAAGGTGGCCGGATGCTTTACATCCAGCCCGATGAGTGCGTTGACTGCGGAGCATGCGAGCCTGTCTGCCCAGTAGAAGCTATTTATTATGAAGATGACATTCCGGCAGCATGGAAGCAATATGGCGATGTAAACAGCGGCTTCTTTGTAGAACTTGGTTCTCCAGGTGGTGCAAGCAAAGTTGGTGCGACAAATACTGACCACGCGACTGTTGCTGCAATGCCTGCGAAGGCTGGCGAGTAAAAGATCAAACTCCCGGATTTCCCCTGGGATGTACTTGCTCCATATGGAGTGCGGGCAAAAGCACACCCTGAAGGTGCAATAGATCTTTCTGTAGGAACTCCAGTCGATTCAACGCCTGAATTTATCCAGCAAGAACTTTCTAGCACTTCGAACTCTCCTGGCTATCCACTAACGATTGGCTCTCCTGCATTGCGTGAAGCAATGCGTAGTTGGGCAATTAATCAATTAGGGATTACAGGCGACTTTGATGTCTTACCAACAATTGGATCTAAAGAATTTATTGCATGGCTTCCCTCCGTTCTTGAATCAAAGAATGTTCTCTACCCAAAGATCGCATATCCAACATATTTAGTCAGCGCCCTTATCGCACACGCAAAACATGAGGCAGTAGATACCGATCCAACAAAGTGGCCAGCAGCTGACCTCGTCTGGGTGAACTCGCCATCTAATCCAACAGGAAGAGTTGCACCCTTATCTGAACTTGAAGAGATTATTAAATATTCTCGTAAGAACAGATCAGTCGTCGTCAGCGATGAGTGCTACATCAACTTTCCGGCGGATATACATGCCACAGAGCCAATTTCAATATTTAAAGCTGCTGCGGGGAACAATGAAAATTTACTGGGGGTTTACTCGCTCTCTAAGCGATCAAATATGGCGGGTTATCGCGCCGGGCTTGTTGTCGGAGATAGCGCCCTCATTTCCAAAATTCGTGAGGTAAGAAAGCATGCAGGGATGATCCTTTCTGCCCCAGTTCAGGCAGCAATGATTGCCGCGCTCGGCGATGAAAAACATGTGCAGCACCAAGCGGAGCGATATGCCCGAAGGCGCTCCATACTGCGCCCAGCCCTGGAATTACTTGGTTTTAAGGTCGAACACACAGAAGCTGGTTTATATATTTGGTGCACGCGAGGTGAAACAGATCTGGATTCAGTTGCGTTTCTTGCCGATCGCGGTGTTCTTGTAACGCCCGGTCATTTTTATGGAGAGGCAGGGGCGAAATATATTCGCGTTGCACTGACAGCTACTGACGATCAAATTACGCGAGCTGCCGCAAGAATGAATGCGTAGAGTGAAGTTATGAGCCAAGTGCGATCAGCAATATTACTTGTTGGGGGTTTTGGAACTCGTTTGCAACCGCTTACATTTAAGACTCCTAAGCCAATGCTCTCTGTAGCAGGCATTCCCTTTACGCAACATCAAATCATCAAGGCCAGAGATGCTGGAATTAAAGAGATAGTTCTGGCGACTTCTTACCTTGCAGAGATTTTTGAGCCCTACTTTGGTGATGGCTCTCGCTTTGGAATCAACGTTCGTTATGCGGTTGAAGAAGTTGCCCTTGGTACTGGGGGAGCAATAGGAAATGCTGCAAAAATGCTTCAAGAACAGGGAGCGGTTGTGATCTTTAATGGCGATGTTTTAAGTAGCCACGACCTCAAAGGACAGATCAATTTTCATGCTGAAAATGAGGCAGATATTTCACTTTATCTCACAGAGGTTGCAGATGCCCGTGCATATGGAGCCGTTGAGATGAGCGATGTAAATATCACTTCGTTCAATGAGAAAATGGAAAATCCTCCAACAAATATTGTTAATGCGGGTTGCTATATTTTCAACCGAGAAATGATCTCCACAATTCCAGAGGGTGAAGTGATAAGCGTTGAGAGGCAAACATTCCCTGAAGCGCTTGCTGCTGGAAAGAAGTTATGTGGCTTTGTTGATCGCTCTTATTGGTTGGATATTGGAACACCGGCTGCGCTTTTGAAAGCAACTTCGGATTTAATTTCCGGTGAAGCTTCCTCGGTTGCCTTTGATGAGTTACTGGCATCAGGTGTCTACAAGAAAAAAGGCACGGCCCTGATTGGTTCAACAGCAAAGATTGCCAGCTCTGCTGTCGTAGGAGATGGAAGCTTTATTGGCCAAGGTGCCAGCCTTGGAGAGGGGTCAAAGATTTCTCAATCGGTTATCGGTGATGGCGCCTCTATTGGTGATCGAGCTGATATTGAATCGTCATTTGTTGCTCAAAGCGCCGTATTTCCTGCCGGATCCATCGCAAAAGGCCAATTTTTCGGGTTTTAGGCTCATATTTTCCCCAGATGAGGACTTCTGGACTTGACTAGTTGGACTTACACGCGTGTAATTCACCCAAGAAGTGCAGAGGAAGCCCCGCCGAAGCATCAGAGAAGCAGTGAACTATCTATGAAGTATCTAGGAGTACATATGTCAGAACGCCCAGCATTTCTACCATTAGAGTCACTTGGCCAGGGGACCCCAGACCTTTCATGGCAGGAGCGCGCCTTGTGCGCCCAGACTGATCCAGAAGCTTTCTTTCCTGAAAAAGGTGGATCCACACGTGAAGCAAAGCGTGTGTGTTTATCGTGTGATGTCAGGTCTGAATGCTTGGAATACGCTCTAGGACATGACGAGCGGTTTGGTATTTGGGGCGGACTTTCAGAGCGCGAACGCCGTCGCCTCAAGCGCCGTTCGGCTTAATTACCTCATCTTCGTTTTAGTGGGTGCCAACTATGGCAACTAAATCTTCAACATCGACAGATGATTTCTTTGTAACAGCAGTATTAGTAACCCACGATGGTGCGACTTGGCTTCCTCGAGTAATCGCAGCACTTTCATCTCAAAGCAGATCAATCAACCGAACTATTGCCGTTGATACAGCTTCTATAGATGCATCCGCGAAACTTGTGACTTCTTCTGGAATCCCTGTCATTAAAGCTGATCGAGAAATTGGCTACGGGGATGCAATTGAACTAGCACTCCAACATTCACCTCGAATATACGAATCTAATTCCCCAGGTAAAGAATGGATATGGCTCATTCACGATGATTGCGCCCCTACCAAGAATGCATTGAACTTGTTAATTGATGCTGTGAAAGACCGTCCACAGGTTGTCATTGCTGGGCCAAAATTAGTTGGCTGGTATGACCATGAGCACCTTCTTGAAGTTGGAGTTTCAATTGCTGGTAACGGTTCTAGGTGGACTGGACTTGAACCTGGTGAACAAAATCAAGGACAACATGATCAAACAAGAGAAGTTCTAGCGGTTAGTACAGCCGGAATGCTTGTCAGACGAGATGTCTTTGAAGAACTTGGAGGGCTTGACCCAAACCTCGCACTTTTTAGAGATGACGTGGATTTGGGGTGGAGAGCTCACGTTGCTGGCTATGGCGTCATTTGTGTAGGCGAAGCAACTGCTTTCCATGCTCAAGCATCTTCCACTGAACGCAGAAGAGTTGATGTCTCAGAAGCCTTTTTGCACCGCCCACTTTTACTTGATCGCCGTAATGCCGCCTATGTTCTATTGGTTAACTCATCATGGTGGATGTTGCCTTGGGTAAGTCTTCAAGTTATTGGTACATCACTGCTGAGGGCATCGTTTGACTTGCTTGCCAAACTTCCAGGCTACGCTGCTGATGAAATTGTTGCTGTTGGACTATTACTCATTCATCCAGCAGAGTTGTTTACGGCACGAAGAGCTCGTAAACAAAAGCGGCTCCTAAGCCCTAACATCATTAAACGTTTTATCCCTCCTCGGGGAAGCCAGGTTCGCGCTGGAATTGACCGAGTTGTTACAACTCTTTCACGTAAATTTCGTGATCACGAATCTGAGCAGCTACAGCCACAAAGCTATGCAGATATTGGAACCATTAATGAGGAATTTGATGAGCAAGATCTTTCTGCGCCGATTAAAACTTCGGTGATAAAAGAAGTTCTCCGTAGACCCGAATTTCTTTCACTGATTATCATCACACTAATTTCTTTTATTGCGGGCCGTGCCCGCTTTGGTTCTATATCTGGAGGCGCACTGGGAGTATCTCCTGGAAGCGGCTTTGACCTGCTGCGTTCCTATGTAAGTTCTTGGCACCAGGTTGGAATGGGTTCAGCCATATCAACTCCTCCATGGGTTGCACTTACTGGTCTTGCTGCAATTTTAAGTTTTGGCCACCTTCCCTTACTGATCTCAGCGCTATTTCTTTTTACACCACCACTTGCCTTTTATATTTTCTACTCTTGCATGCGCAACATTTTAAATACTCGAATTGCAGCCACCATCGGGGCTTGCGTATACGTTTTGACGCCACTCCTTTGGGGATCGCTCAACCAAGGTCGCCTTGATACCTTGGTCTTTTATCTCATTGCCCCTTGCTTTCTATTTATACATCCATTTTCAGCAGATATTGATACAGCATCTTGGCGCAGAGTATTTGCTATCTCACTTTTTGCTGGGGCAATTCTCTCTTTCTCCCCGCTACTTTTAGCACTCTGGTCCATTGGTCAAATTGTTCTAATGGTTCAGAAATTTCTTACGGCTCGCTCATCACTAAAAACTCAGTCATTTTTTGATACTTTAGAAAGCGAAGAATTCAGACCAGTTCTTCGTAGATTAGCAATGCTCCTTGTTCCAATGTCTATCACTTTGCCTTGGTCAGCTTCTCTTATTGTCCACCCCACACATTTTCTCGTTGCCCCAGGAATTCCGGTCTCTTCCGGTGGCCTCTCACATGTCCTTTTACTCAACTCTGGGGGCGTTGGTGCACCGCCGATCTGGCTCGTTGCCCCTCTCGTCTTTTTCTTAATTGCAGCGCTACTCATTCGTGCTCTCCACCTCCAAGGATTATTTGCATCAGGTCTTCTTTCATTAGCGATTTTTCTTAACATTTATCATGTAAGTGGAAATGGCGCAGTTGCAAGTGT
>JBAWYW010000003.1:0-24000 GCA_037143395.1 Actinomycetes bacterium
AGAGCGCTCATGCATAGGAAAGTAACTGAGCTCTCTGGTGGTGAGCAAGAACGGGTGAGTTTGGCTTTAGCGTTTTGTCAGAAGGCTGAGTATTACTTGCTCGATGAACCTTTTAGCGCCCAAGACAGCAAATCAATTAAGAACATTATTAAAGTTATTAAAACACTACAAAAAGCAGATAAGGGCATCCTGGTCATTAGTCATAACCAAGAAGCCCTTGCTCAATACTTTGATCGGGAAATTAAGCTTTCTTAGGTTTCCTTGGACCATCAAACTTCTTACCTGTAAATTTTTTCTTTCCAGCTGTTTTCTTAAATGCAGGACGGCCCGGGGCTCCTCGTTTTTCATCAAGAGCTTTGCGCTTTTCGATAGGCATACGCGGTTGTTTCTTTGCAGGCCTTGCACTTCTCTCTGGACGGGCACTTCTGTCATTTTTATCTGACTTTTCAAATCTATTTGGTCGTTCAGAACGAGCAGGGCGCTCACTTTGATCAGCTCTATCAGGCCGTGAATAACGATCACTTGCTGGAGCTTCTTTCTTAAATTCTTTTTTGAAATCAGATTTAGCAAAGCGTCCTCCGCCTTCGCGGCGCTTTTTGAATTCACCTTCGCGTTTTGGACCACGATTACGGCTTCCTGGTTTGCGGTCATTACGACTTGGTTTTTCTGGTTCAGCGGCAATAGGAATACCAGAAGGCTTTTGTGCACCTGTAATTTTTACAAGCTCTTGATCTCCTGGGCGAACTTGATTTTCAATAAGTTTCACAGCAGCACGGTTTGTAATTCCAAATACAGCCTTCTTCTGCTTATGAGTAGCAAGTGTGACAACTGTTCCGGTTGCTCCTGCACGCGCGGTACGACCAGCACGGTGGAGATAATCTTTATGATCTGCAGGCGCATCAACATGCACAACAAGTGAAACATCATCAACGTGAATTCCACGAGCAGCAACGTCTGTTGCAACAAGTGCATTTGCTCGTCCTTCTTTAAATGCTTTAAGAACGCGCGTGCGTTGTCCTTGTGATTTTCCGCCATGCAGGACGCCTACTGGAACACCGCTACGAAGCATCTTCTCCGCTAGCTTGTCCGCTCCATGCTTAGTGCGAACGAAGAAAATCGTCTTACCGGTACGAGCTGCGATTTGAGTAGAAATCTCATCCTTATGTCCTTGATCCAATATGAGGATGTGGTGGGACATATCTACAGAACGTGACTTTTCATTTTCAAGTGAATGCGTAATTGGATTCTTCAAAAAGCGTTTAACTAAAGTATCAACATCACGGTCTAGAGTTGCTGAGAATAGCAAGCGTTGTCCATCATCTTTGGTAAGAGAGAGAATCTCTTTAACGACAGGCAAGAAGCCCATATCTGCCATCTGATCTGCTTCGTCAAGAACTGTAATCATGACATCTGAAAGATCAATATGTTTTTTCTCTAAAAGATCTATAAGGCGACCCGGTGTTGCAACAATAATTGGGACTCCGCGTTTAAGCGCTTGAATCTGACCAATATATGAAAGTCCACCAGCGACAACTTGTGAGCCAAGGCCCACGCGACGTGAAAGTGGCGCAACAACATCATTAATTTGAACAGCTAGCTCGCGAGTTGGAGAGAGAATCAAACCAAGTGGCTTATGAGGCTTTGCAGTACGGCCATTAAGTCTGGTCAACATTGCCAAACCAAAGGCAAGCGTCTTACCTGATCCAGTTTGCCCGCGTCCTAAGACATCGCGACCACCAATTGCATCAGGCAGAGTTGCTACCTGTATGGGAAATGGTGAGGTAATTCCTTCGTTTTCCAGCGCGTCACAGAGCGCAGGAGTAACACCTAAATTTCTAAATGACATTTTCTAACAACCAATCAAGAGACATAAATGCGTGTCTCATTGGTGATTAGTGCTCAAGACTCGCAAGCGAATAACCGAATTCTACCCTACTTAATTGCTGCTCTTCGCCACTTTGCATATTGATCAGCTAATTGATCATGAATCACATTTATAGGCTCACCAGCGGCTCTTTCTAACAAAAGATCTGCAAATTCTGGATTACGCGCCAGTACTGGTCCATGTAAATATGTACCAAAAACATTGCCTGAGACTGCTCCATCTACACCCCCCGCACCATTTCCGTTACCCACTATGACTTTGCCAAGTGGCATAACAGATTTACCCAGTGTTGTAACTCCACTGTGATTTTCAAAACCCGTGAGATTTTCATCAAAAAATTCAGAATCTACAGAAATATCTCCAACTAAGCGCTTCTTACCCGGAACTGTATGGACATCTAATAGTCCTAAGCCTGAATACTTTTCATCATTTGCCACAAAGCTATTTCCGATAATTTGGAACCCAGCGCAAACAGCAAGCACGACAGCGCCTTTAGTGACTGCAGAATTCAGAGCCTTGCTCTTAGCTAGTGCAGAGTATGAAAGCGCCTGAGCTGCGTCTTCTGCGCCTCCTAGAAGGTATACATCTGCCGTCCTTGGTAGCACCTGCGTATATGAAATATCAGTGACCCGTGATTTGATCCCGGCGATAGATGCGCGAAACTTTAGGACATCGGCATTTCCTCGATCACCGTAGGTGCCCATGAGTTCATTATGAATACGAATGATTTCTAACATCACATCACCAACTCAAAGAAAGCCGTATATGCAGCTAGTACAGATACTTCTTTCTTCTTGACTAACGCAATTGCCTCATCAAAGTTATTTACTAGAGAATTTTCAATGCCTTCAACGTGTAAGCGGTATGCCATATCCATTCCACGCTCACCACAGACAATAACTTTCTTTCCTTTAAGAGATTTAAATGAGACGTCCCAAAGCCATGAAGTGTCAATGCCATCCACCTGGCGAGAATTGAGCACAAGTATAACTTCTGACTTATGTTCGGCAGATAGGGCTTCACTCCATGATGCTGGATTTTTTGTTAAACGAAAGTGCGCTTTTTTCCCAGAGAATTCTTTTGTAATACTACGTTCTAACTCGGTTTCCTTGAATTTAATTGGTTTTGTCTCTAAAACTTCTCCCACAACGTTGGCAAGTGCCGCATTTCTAAATGCAGCGCTACCCTTCTTGAACTTACGATCACTGATTTTATTTGTTAAACCACAGCTACAAGAATAGTTAGCCCCCACCCATTTTAAATACGACCCACAGCGCGGACATGCAGCGCCATCAGGATGTACACGCCCACCAAAAGAAACTCTGACACTATGTGTAGCGTTAGCTATCGCATAGTTAATGTATGGGTCATCAATATCACCAATAAAAATAGTATTAGATGCCTCTGTACATTCAACATGCCATCTATCTGAAACCCTCTTCACTTCATGCATACGATGAAGCTGATCCCGGGTGAGATTAAGCAGGAGAACGATCTCTGGATCTGTTTGGGCAATAATCGAAGGAAGATGTAACTCATCTATTTCAAGTACCGCGTACTTTGCTCTCGACATCAGTGCTCCTGCTGCTCCCCAAGAGAGGTTTGATCCAGAGCCGCTGGTTGTCACATTACCTAATTGTCTAACGATCGTGGCAACTGCCTTAGTTGTGGAGGTTTTTCCATTTGTTCC
The DNA here is from genome assembly GCA_037143395.1 of Actinomycetes bacterium. Lineage (GTDB taxonomy): Bacteria > Actinomycetota > Actinomycetes > Nanopelagicales > Nanopelagicaceae > PALSA-747. The sequence continues at coordinate 3,576 of JBAWYW010000003.1, forward strand.
AGATATAAGAATTACTTTTTTATTCGCCGCAAGTAAAGAAATAGCCTCGGGTTCGAGCGCAAGAAGAATGCGGCCCGGAAGTGTTTCACCCTTATTACCAATCAGTTTGGATGCAAATCCTGCGCTCTTCGCAACTGCGATAGCGAATGCGAGTCTTGGGTTTGCCACTTGCTAAGAGTACGCCTATTTGCGCAGTGAGTCGCCGGCTAACTTTGGCAACTGCACTACCTCTATCAGTGAAAGCGTCAGCATTACCCCAGTGACTGCGAAGACAACAGTGAACTGATTGGCGCTGCCAAATGCCAGGTTTCCAAATTTCATTGAGATAACTGCAACGGCTACGGCAAAGACTGAGGCCATCTGTTGGGTCATTGCTGCTAGTGAGTTAGCGTGCGCCATCATCTCTTGCTCAAGATCGGCATATGTAAGAGTGTTATACAGGGTCATTCCTAGAGATCGAATGCTTCCGGCGATGACCAGCAAGATTCCCATCCAGATCAGTGAAAGATTTTGACTCATAGTTGCCATAGCAAATGCCATGATAAGCGAGATTCCTGTTGTGAAAAGAATGAGTGGTTTGAAGCGGAAGTACTTCATAAGAGGGGTGGTAAAAACTTTAAAACCAAGATTGCCGAGCATGTAGAAGAAAAGAACTTGACCTGATCGCGCGGCGTTCCAACCATATTTATCTTGAAAAAGAAGTGGTAAAGCAAAAGGAGCTGTGTTGTGTGCTGTTCGATAGAGAAGTCCACTGACGTTGTTGATCTTAAAAGTTTGAATTTTCATGGGAGCTAAATCAATTAAAGGCTGATCTGTGTTACCAAAGTGCCGAATTGTTGGCCACCCAACACCAATTCCAACTGCAAAAAGAATGAGCGTTGCAGTGACGTTTATATGAGGAGCACCGAGAGCGGCGCAGCCAAAGACTATTGAGCCAAGCGCAATTGTAGTTCCGTAAAAACCTGTCCAATCAAGTTTGTCACTGCTTGCTCCTTCAATATCTGGAACGATCTTTATAGCAATCAAGAGTGCACATATTCCAAGTGGCAAATTAATCATGAAGATCCAGGGCCATGATAGGTGAGCGATGATTAGTCCACCAAGAACAGGGGCAACAACAGGGGCGATCAGAGCAGGCCAAACAAGGTAGGAGATTGCTGTAATTACTTGGTTCTTCTCCGTAGAACGCATGACAACTAAGCGACCGATTGGAACCATTGTTGATGCACCCAGGCCCTGCAAAATCCGCATAACTGTAAGTTCAACAAGGTTTGTGCTTATCGCGCACAATACGGAAGCAACTGTGAAAAGAGTGATGCTTGAGAGCATTACTTTGCGGACACCATATTTTTCAGCAAGCCATGTGGCCACAGGGATTAGACAAACAATTGTCACCATATATGTAGTAACGCAGATACCAATTTGAGATGAGACCAGATGAAATGAGCGTGCAATGGTGGGAGCAGCAGTCGGCAAAATGGCCCCATCAAGAAACTCCATGAACATCAAGCCCGCAACTAGCAGCGCTACAGAACCGAGTTCTAAACGTTTCTTAGATTCAGACACAACCCTGCCTTAAATTGCTATTGGATAGTAAAGACGCGGTTATAAATTATATTTCCCTGAAACTGAACGATCACCAGGTCATTTCCTGGAGGGACCGTATTTGGCCCAACAATAGCTGGGACCCCATTAATCATTGCAACCACTGATCCGCCTATTGCATTAATAGTAATAACTCGACCAGCTGCGCTCACCGTTACTACAGGTACAACATCAGTACTAGTTGGTGAAGGTGCTTTTGCCACTGAAGCTTTTTTGGCTACTGATTTCTTTTTGACTGCTCTCTTCTTAACTGCCGGCCGTTTCTTGATTACTTTTCTTGGCGCTACTTTCTTTTTAGCAGCTTTTTTCTTCAAAACCTTTTTTGCCACTTTTTTCTTAGCCACACTAGGAGCAGGTGTTGCAGAGTACGCAACAGGAAGTGTGGATGCTGTAAGAGAAAATACGGAAACGATAATGGCGGCGCTTGAAAGTAACTTCTTCACGCCGCCATTATTGCGAGTTCACCCGAGAATTCTTGGGATTACGCGCGCTTAGTCTTTATAGATTTGCTTCAATCTCATGCATCACGGCAATCCGCTCAGCTTTAGTTGGCATCTTGAAGTAAACATGGCCTCTTGACCAGTACCAAAGCATTGGGATAAACCCAAGTGCAATTGCTCCAAGACCAACTACTTTCGTGACAGTATCTAGCTCTGGGATCACCTTAAAGAACATCACTGTCATGAATACTGCACCAATAAGTGGCCACAATCCCATAAATATAAAGTTCTTTGGGTTCTTAAAGATTTCCTTACGGAACAAGACAAGAACTGAATATCCAGCAAGTGAATAGTAGATACAGATCTGCAGACCAATTGCTGCAATTGCATCTGCCATGATCTTTCCAATTGACCCGATGAACTGTGAACCAATAAATAGTCCGATTGAAACAACGGTAATCGTTGTAGTAGCAACGATTGGGGTCTTCCACTTTACGTGTGTTGTTCCAAACTTCTTAGCCAGAGTGCCATCGCGACCCATTGAGAACAGGGTACGAGTCACTTGAATAAGCTGAGTTTCAAGGGTTGCAACGGTTGAAAGCAGAACAGCAACAACAATAAGTTTGCCGCCATTACCAGCCCATACCTTCTGACCCAAAATGCTCAGGATATTTCCAGAGTTGTCTTCAATTTCTTTCGAAGTTAAAAGCATGTTTGAGCCAACTGTGAAGACTTCAAAAAGCAAGAACGTAACGATCATTCCAATAATCGCACCTTGTCCTGGAGTCTTTCGTGAGCCCTTTGTCTCTTCGTTGAGGTTCGCTGTTACATCCCAGCCCCAGAAGTAGAAAGCAGCTGAAAGAGCTCCTGCGAAGAATGCTGATGAACCATGGAATGCATGTGGGCTAAACCATGACCACGTGAATTCATTTGCAGGATTAGCATGGAAAATTGCGAGTAATCCAAAAATCAAGAGCAGAACAACTTCGATCGTTGACATGATGACCTGGACGCGAGCCGTGATAGTTACACCAAAGGCAACTGCTGCAACCATTGATAGGAAAAAGATTGCGCCAAAGAGTGTTACCCAACCTGTGCTAGTTGCGGCTTTGTCAGAGAAAAGTCCAATAGCTGCTTGGCCGGCAGGAAGTGTCGCGGCAACCATGAAGATGGATGAGCAAACAATCAGTGACCAACCTGCGATATATCCAAGTGCTGGATGTAGTCCACGACGGACCCATGCATAAGTTGCGCCAGAGTTTGACTCTGTACGACCCAAGTAATTAAAAGCAAAAACAATTCCAAACATGGCAATACCGCAATAGAGCAGTGATGCCGGTCCAGCTAACCCAACTGCTGCAACAAGTGCTCCAGTTGTAGCTGCGATTGAGTATGCAGGAGCTGATCCTGCAACACCCATTACTGATGACTCAAAAAGCCCCAATACATTGGGAGCAAGTTTGTGTTCGTGAGTTTGTGTTGCCATTTAAAGACCTCCGAGTTGAGAGGGCATCCGAAGAGGCGGTAGGTGAACAGATACAAGCGAAGAGTACCCCCTAAAAAGGCAGGGAAACGGAATATCTGTAAGAAAAATTATTTAGAATGATGAATATTTTCTGGAGCCTCGGGCCGGGATTGAACCGGCGACCTGCCCATTACGAGTGGGCTGCTCTACCACTGAGCCACCGAGGCACTATCTAATTAGTCTAATTAGTCGAGGCGAACTTCGCCCTTATCGCTCTTCACATGGATGGCGACAATGCCTGTCTCGCCTTCATTTGCGGAAGGATCAATCCAGTCGATAGTTACTCCGTCAAGACCAGCAACGATTTGATCAGTAAACCACGATTCATCAAGCTTGCCTTTTGCTGCAACCTCAATTTTTGTGATTTCAGATGCTGGGCGACCCTCTTGTGATGGGTGATCGGAAGTCATCCATTGAATAAAAAAGGGCAGCTCAGGTTGATTGGCAATCTCAATGACACCAATCTGCTTCCACTTTAAATCAGTCCCATCAGGACGAGTGCGGTGTCCGTCAATAGCTGGACGACCAAATTTATCTTCAATTGGTTTTATATCTTCGGTAGAAAAAACCCAAGTAAGCCAACCGCCGCCTTCATTTGCTTTCTTTGAAACAGCTTTACCCCACGGTGTTGATTCAGTTGCAGGGTGGTCAAGTGGGCAGACAACTTCAACGTAACGATTGCCCTTTAGCGGCGCAGTGAAATTACGAGTTCCAAAACGAGGATGAATACCACCGTCAATAAAGGAAGTGCCAAGTTTTGCACCGAGCCTTTGAACTGTGTCAGATAGCTGATCGTGGCTGGTTACATATGAGACGTGGTCTAAGCGCATGGGGAAATAATGCCGTATCCGAAGGGGTGCTTTTTACCAAAAGTCCCGCGTTATTTAGCGCAGTACAGGTCAGATTCTGGGGAAATACCCGTCAGCAGGTACTTATTCATCGCATCATCAACACAGGTGCTTCCTCGATTGGCTCCCGTGTGGCCATCCCCATTAAGTGTGATCAGAGTGCTATTCAATAAAACTTTATGGAGTGCTTGTGCCCATGCATATGGCGTTGCAGGATCACGTGTAGTACCAATGACCAACAGTGGATTTGTTTTGAGGTTAGTAAGTGCTGGTTTAGGAACAGGTTTTGCCTGCCAATAATTACAAGAAATACCTGCATATGCTAAATAAGGACCAAAGATAGGGGCGGCAGAAGCAAAGTTTGGTTCGTCTGCTTGCATCTGTTCAATTGTTTGTGTGTGAGGAAAATCTAAACAGGAAACTATTTGAGAGATATCATTTTGATTTGAAGAGTAACGCCCATCTTTCTCTCTCTGGTTATATTGATCGGCGAGATCCAAAAGGGGTTTACCGTTGTTTTGATGGATTGCTTGATTAAGCGCTTTCTTGAGCTGCGGCCATCCCGCTTGTGAATCATAAAGAGCAGATGCAAATCCTGTGATCGTTAAGGATTCGGTGAGTTTTCTTGAACCCACCATAAGAGGCTCGTTTCGCGACTTCTTCAGTAAATCAAAGATATTTTGAAGTGTGAATTCTTGATTTGATTTAAGGAATGAATTGAAAGCGGCATCAAACCCTTGGGCTTGGACAATATCTTGATCTCGAGTTGAAAGATTTGGATCAACTGCTCCATCTAGAACTATCCGCCCAGTTTTATCTGGAAAGAGCGCTGCATACAGTGTGCCCATAAAAGTTCCATACGACTTACCTATGTAATTAAGTTTTTGTTGGTGCAAGATCGCCCGCAAAATATCCATATCTTGTGCGCTTTCCAGGGTTGAGTAGTGACCCAGGCGAGTGCCAGCTGCTTTAGCGCATGATGAAGCAATCAATTTATTATCTTTAATAAGAACGGCCAGGTCAGCAGGGGTTTGGACCGTACCCCCATCGGCATTGATTTGATCCTCTTGCGCATCCGTGAGACAGCGAATTGGTTGGCTTAAATTCACTCCACGTGGATCAAAACCGACTATGTCATAGACATCCGCAATCGATGGAGAAACAATTGACTCAGCGTTAAATGCATAATCAACGCCAGATCCTCCTGGGCCGCCAGGATTAACAAAAAGTGCCCCTAGCTTTTGGGTAGGAATGTTCGCTGGATGCACAAGCACTTTAAGCTCAAATGTGTTTTGATCTATATGGTTGTAATCGACTGGGACCTGAAAACTTGCGCATGTAAAACCACTTTCACATGACTTCCAATCAAGGGTTTGTGTTTGAAATTTTTGTAAGGTCCACTGAATTGTTTTCTTATGGTGCTTTAATTGATAAAACCCAAGACCACCTGAAATGACAAGTGCGAATGCCAATACCGCTGCTAAAAGATTTTTATGCTTAAAAAATCTCATGGCTCTTTCTTATCGCAACTGAACCATCATGGCTTCGATGGTAAGTAAGGGAGCAGCATTGTGCCCAAGGTTTGCACGGGTCTTCATAATGACTTCTAACTTCCTTAAAGTATCTTCTGCGGCAGTGGAGTGTGCCATCTTTGTTATCTGATCGCTCATCTCACTGTTGATAAAAGAATCTGTATCCCCGGATTGTGCAAGCATGACGTCTCTGTAAAAAGTAGCAATATCCAGAAGAGCAGCGTCCAAGTAATCGCGCACCATTCTCGTTTGGCGCGACTTTTGTTCCTTCTCAAGCTCTTTTAGCGCTTTAGCGCCGCCGGCAACTACTCGACTACCTTGCTGGCCCCATGCTTCTTTTAATTGCGCACTTTCAGCATCATTCCTTTTTTCTGCATCTTCTTCTGCGGTGCTCTTTGCTGCGTCCACAAGGTTTGCTGCTGCTTTAAAGGCGGATGCAATATCTGTGATAGTTAAAGGTAATTTAAGAATATCTTCTCGTCTTGTTCTCGCATCTGGATGGTTAGCTAGGTACCTAGCTCTTCCAATATGACCCTGAGAAGCACGAGCTGATGCCTGCGCAATATTTGTTGAAATCAATTCACTTTCAAGCAATTTCACAACAGCGCTTATAGATGGGGTGCGAAGAGTGATGTTACGAGTTCGAGAGCGAATCGTTGGCAGAACATCTGTGAGCGTTGGCGCACATAAAAGCCAGACTGTGCGCAGCCCTGGCTCTTCAATTGCTTTAAGCAGCGCATTACCTGCGGATTCCGTCAATCGGTCAGAATCTTCGATCACGACAACACGGTATGGGGCGATCGCTGGTGCCCATGATGCTCGTGTAATCAATTCGCGTACTTCGTCAATCTTGATAGATAAACCTTCTGTGCGGATTAGTTCGACATCACCATGACTGCCTTTTAGCGCAGTGACACAATCGGTGCAGGTTCCACAACCATCCTTCGAGCAGACAAGGGCAGCGGCAAAAGCAAGGGCAGCGTTACTTCGACCTGAGCCAGGTGGGCCGGTGAAGAGCCAAGCATGTGTCATACCTTGAGTTTTATCTGCCTCATCTTTTGCCGAAGTCACTGCATCTTTAAGGATTGCGACTGCTTCGCCCTGATCAATGAGTGAGTCGTATACAGACATTATTTTTTCTTTTTGTTGAAGTTAATCTTTAACAACTGGATATGTGAAACGCGTTCGTTGATGAGCCTGCTAATTTCCTCTTGAGGTTGTGTTGCATCGACAACAAAATAGCGCTCAGGATCCACATTTGCGAGGTTAAGAAATTCACGCCTAACGCGTTCATGGAAAGCGAGTGATTCTTGTTCAATGCGATCTGCGCCATCTAGACGGGCTAAGCCCTTCTCAGCTGGAAGATCCAAAATAATTGTGAGCGTTGGGGTGAGCGATTCAGTAGCCCAACGTGAGATACGTGCAACTTCTGATGGTTGCAGAACTCTTCCTGCGCCTTGGTATGCGATAGATGAATCAAGATAGCGATCAGTGATAACAATTTTCCTAGCTTCAAGTGCTGGACGAATTACTGAATACACGTGATGAGCGCGGTCTGCTGCATAGAGAAGTGCTTCTGACCGTGGGCTAATTGCCCCCGTTGCTGGATCAAGAAGGATTGTGCGCAAGCTCTTACCAAGTTCGGTTCCACCAGGTTCACGAGTTGTGAGAACTTCCTCGCCAATACTTTCAAGGTACTTCTTTAGCAAAACAGTCTGCGTTGATTTGCCACTACCTTCTCCGCCTTCAAATGCAATGAAAATTCCTGCGTGAGACTGGCCTGTAATCCCACCAAGTTCCCCGCGAAAAGCCGACATTACATCTGAAAAGAAGGAAACTGTAGGGCGATCTTTCATTCGCTTATAAGAGAAAATTCCCACAAACATTCCAAGAATACCTGCGCCGAACATTGTAAATGCAGCGCCGTCATAATTGAAGGTGTGGTTGACGACAATAAATGTGTGGCGGCCAATTGCAGCTGCGATAATTGGGGCAATCGCTAGGACAAGTACAAGAGCAACACGGATAAGTGATTGCACGAAAGCAAAAATTCGCCCACGTACTTCATTTTCAACTTCCATACCAAGCATCGTGAAGCCAGTTACCCATGAAAGCCCAGCAAATGCTCCAAGAAATAGAGTCAGTATCAGTGCAAGGACAAGGTTTGAAACTAGAGAAAGTGCGACTAAAAACGCAGACGAAACAGCAAGCGCTGCGCCAAAGATACGGCGCCTTGAAAATTGGCTAAATACTTTGGGTCCAAGTGCAATTCCAAGAGCCAAGCCGGTAAAGACTGAACCAAAGAGCACTCCATAAGCTGCGTCACCTGCTTGGAGATCACCAACAAAGGTTCGAGCAAGACCAATAACAGCGCCTGCTGCAAAAAATGCTCCAAGCATTCCAAAAATTAACCCAGAAATAATTTTAGATTTTGATACAAACTTAAATCCTTCGGTAAGTGATTTACCTATGTTTTCACTCTTTGTACTTATAGCGGCGGGACCTTTTGGAATGGAGCGAATTCTAAAAACTACCCACGCTGTATATAAAAATGAGACGGCGTCAATATATAACGCAAGATCTGCTGTGCTGGCAAAACGTTTCGAGGCAAATGAAGATATTGCTGCTGCAACTCCGGCTAAAACCGAAAATACAAGCGCGGCAATCGGTGCTGTTCCGTAACTTGCAAGAAGTGTGACCTGGTTTGCATTTTCAAGTTTGTCTTTAGGAACAAGATTGGGAACTGAGGCTTCTTTAGCTGGAGACCAGAAAAGTGTGATTGCTTCCACGATTACGGTCGCGGTGTAAAGCCAGAGGTAATTATGAACAAGTGGAATTGAGAGATAAAAGCCAAATCGGAGAATGTCACAGACAATCATTAATCTGCGGCGATCGAAGCGATCTGCAATGACCCCTGCTATCGGACCTAGTAATACTGCAGGTAGTAATCGAACAATAAATACACCAGCGATAGCAAAGTTAGCTTTCTTATAATCCCCACCAGCAAGTTCCTGAGCAAGAGCTGTTGTCGCAAGTAGGCCAAGCCAATCTCCAAAAGATGAAAAGGCCATGGAGTTCCATAATTTACGAAATTCTGGAATTGCTAAAACGCTACGCGACTCAGACTGCGCGGGGGCAGCTGGATACGGAAGCGAATGAGACATATGCCGAGTCTAGAGGGTGGCCGTTTCGGCCACTTTTCCTCTGCCTGAAGCAGCTTTTTTCTTTGTCTTTGCTGCTCCTGTTGCCTTCACTGTCTTTGATGTCAGAGTGGGTGCACTCTTCTTCGAACGAGCACTCTTCTTTTTAGGACGCGACGCTCCACCGTTCTCTGCTTCCCAGGCACGGCGTCCAGCAAGTAATTCCATTCCACGTTCAAGAGTCAAAAATTCAACTGTGTCACCGCGGCGAAGAGTTGCATTGGTTTCACCATCAGTGACATATAAACCGAATCGACCATCCTTAACAAGAACTGGTTTTTGAGTTGCAGGATCAACACCAAGATCTTTAAGTGGAGGTTTTGCGACACCCCGGCGTCTTACTTTTGGTTGCTTGTAAATTTCAATTGCTTCTTCCAAAGTTATACTGAAAAGCTGATCTTCACTTGTCAGTGTTCGTGAATCAGCACCTTTAGTGAGATAGGGACCATAACGGCCATTTTGAACAGTTACAGGCTCAGATTCATACTCACCCAAGGTGCGAGGCAATGACATGAGTTTAAGCGCATCATCTAATGTAATTGTATCTAGGGACATTGTGCTCAGTAGTGATGCTGTCTTTGGTTTAGGGGCATCTTTCTTTTTACGAGGCTTCTTTAATTCACCAGTCTTCTTATCGACGACCATCTCTGGCTCAGGGAAAATTTGTGTGACGTATGGACCAAAGCGTCCAGACTTTGCCATGAGTGGATAACCAGTTTCTGGTTCAACACCCAACTCACGTTCTCCTGATGGTTTAGCAAGTAGTTCAATTGCGATGGCGAGTGTTAGTTCATCTGGTGCCAGATTTTCTGGAATGTTTGCATACTTGCGTGCATCACCTTCACCTTGTTGAATGTATGCACCAAAACGCCCAACACGGATCTCAATATCTTGACCCATCTTCATGGTGTTAATTTGTTGCGCATCAATTGCGCCAAGATCTTGCGCCATATATTCAAGGCCCGGTTGATCATCATGGCCGTAGAAGAAGCGAGTAAGCCACTCAACTCGATCCGCTTCACCGTTAGCAATCTTGTCGAGATCTTCTTCCATTGACGCCGTAAATTCGTAATCTACAAGCTTGGAGAAGTGTTGTTCAAGAAGACCGGTTACTGAAAATGCAAGGAATGTTGGCACTAGCGCGCGTCCGCGTTTTGCAACATAGCCACGGTCTTGAATAGTTGAAATAATGGATGCAAATGTTGAGGGGCGACCAATACCAAGTTCTTCGAGCTTTTTAACAAGTGTTGGCTCTGTGTAACGTGCGGGCGGCTTTGTGTCATGGCCTTCACATGAATAGTTAGAAACAGCGATTGTGTCGCCTTGTTTCATCGGTGGAAGCTTCTTGGAATCATCCTCAACATCTGGTGCATTTTCATCAGCAACATCTTCGTACGCTGCTAAAAATCCAGGAAAGGTAATAACAGAACCATTGGCACGGAAAATTGCATCTGCGCCAGACTTTGTCTTCACATCAAAATCAACACGCATCTGCATTTTCTTAGCATCAGACATTTGCGATGCAACAGTGCGCTTCCAAATCAGATCATAAAGAGCAAATTCATCACGGCTTAGTTCTGGAGCAAGTTCTCCCGGTGTCTTAAAAACATCGCCAGCTGGACGAATAGCTTCGTGAGCTTCTTGTGCATTCTTTGTCTTTCCTTCATACACACGTGGTGTTGCAGGAATATATTCCTTGCCATACAAACTTGATGCTTGGGCGCGGGCTGATCCAATGGCAGCCTGACTTAAGGTCACTGAGTCAGTGCGCATATAAGTAATGTAGCCATTCTCATATAAGCGCTGCGCAACGCGCATTGTTAATTGCGCTCCCCAACCAAGTCTGCTTCCCGCATCTTGTTGCATTGTTGATGTCGTAAATGGTGCCTTCGGACGCTCAGTGCGAGGTGACTCTTCTGTACTCTTCACAAGAAGCGATTGACCTTGAAGGCTCTGCGTTAATTCGTTAGCTGACGCCTCATCTAGCAGCAGAATATTGCCCGCTGACTTTTCCTTAAGGCCTCCGTTTTCATCAAAGTCATTTGTTGCAGCGACCCTCTTGCCGTCTAAACTCAGTAAGCGGGCGGTGAAATTCTGTGTTGTTTCAGCTTTTAGATCCCACCACGATGATGAAATAAAAGCCATACGCTCGCGTTCTCTTTCAACAATAAGTCTTGTTGCAACAGATTGCACACGCCCTGCTGAAATGCGTGGCATAACTTTCTTCCAAAGAACTGGTGACAGACGATAGCCATAGAGACGATCTAGAACACGACGTGTTTCTTGGGCGTCCACAAGACGATAATCAAGGTCACGGGTGTTATTTGCTGCCTCTTGAATAGCCTCTTTTGTAATTTCATGGAAGACCATTCGCTTAATTGGAATCTTTGGACGAAGAACTTCAATCAAATGCCATGCGATTGCTTCACCCTCACGATCTTCATCCGTTGCCAAAATCAACTCATCGGCATCTTTCATAAGGGCTTTGAGTTCGTTTACTTTTGCTTTCTTATCTGGATTGATCACATAAAGTGGGGCGAAGTCTTCTTCAATATTGACGCCTTCTTTTGCCCAGGCGATTTTCTTATATTCGGCAGGAATATCGGCAGCACGCTGCGGCAGATCGCGAATGTGGCCAACTGAAGCCTCAACAACGTAGTCCTCACCTAAGAAGGCGCCGATCTTGCGCGCCTTCGCAGGAGACTCCACGATTACTAGCTTGGTGCCCAAATCAGTTACTCATTTCTTGCTCGGGGAAGTTATTACGAGTTTTTAAGCGATAGCAGTCGATCCACGTCTGCTGCGAACCAATGCATACACGATAACTACAAGTGCAAGTAGCGCGATGACGTAAGAGAGTGACTTGTGGCCACCCAGAGCAAAGGAAACAATTGCAGGCGTAATAAGAAGTGCAACCAAGTTCATTACCTTGATAAGTGGATTGATTGCAGGACCTGCTGTGTCCTTAAATGGATCTCCAACTGTGTCACCAACAATGGTTGCCTTGTGAGCTTCACTGCCTTTGCCACCATAAATTCCATCTTCAACCATCTTCTTCGCGTTATCCCATGCGCCACCTGAGTTAGCAAGGAATACAGCCATCAAAGTTCCCGTTCCAATTGCTCCAGCTAGATATGCGCCAAGAGCGCCAACACCTAAACCAAAACCAACTGCGATAGGAGCCATCACTGCAAGAAGTCCAGGTGCAACAAGCTCACGAAGTGAATCACGTGTGCAGATATCGACGACGCGACCATATTCAGGCTTTTCAGTGCCCTTCATAATTCCGGGATGCAAACGGAATTGCTCACGAACTTCAACAACAACTGCGCCTGCTGCGCGAGACACTGCGTTGATTGCAAGTCCAGAGAATAAGAAGACGACTGCTGCGCCAATAATCAAACCAACAAGATTACGAGGGTTTGCAATATCTAGAACTCCTTGGAATTCAATGCTCAGTGCGCGATTTCCTGCCTGACCAGCATCACTAACGGCTTTGACGATTGCATTTGTAAATGCACCGAAGAGCGCGGTAGCTGCAAGAACGGCAGTTGCGATTGCAATTCCTTTTGTAATTGCTTTTGTTGTGTTACCAACTGCGTCAAGTGAGGTCAAGATTGCTGAACCTTCTCCGCGGACATCTCCAGACATCTCAGCAACACCTTGGGCGTTATCTGAAATTGGACCAAAGGTATCCATAGCAACGATCACGCCAACAGTTGTAAGAAGTCCTGTTCCAGCCAAAGCAACAGCAAATAAGCTCAAAACAATTGATCCGTGGCCTAGGAGGAATGCTCCAAATACTGCCGACGCAATCAGTAGTCCTGAATACACAGCAGATTCAAATCCAACTGAGATACCAGCAAGGATCACTGTTGCAGCGCCCGTATTTGATGATGCCGCTACGTCATTTACTGGACGCTTGCCGACTTCAGTAAAGAAGCCTGTGAGCAATTGAATTGCTGCAGCAAGAGCAATACCAATTAATACAGCGCCGAAAGTAATAACGCGTGGATTCACGGTATTGACTGCATGTGCTGGGTCTAAACCACTCAAAAGTTTCATGGAGCTTGGCAAATAAGTAAATGTCGCTAGACCAACGAGAACTGCTGAAATAATTGCAGAAGCAAAGAATGAGCGGTTAATCGCATTCATTGCTGACTTATCGGTTGAGCGAAGACGTGTAATGAAAATACCGATCACAGCGGTAATAATTCCGATTGCAGGGACGATGAGTGGATAGATAAGACCTGCATCGCCAAAACCAGCTTTACCAAGAATAAGGGCAGCAACAAGTGTTACCGCATATGACTCGAACAAGTCAGCCGCCATACCAGCACAGTCACCAACGTTATCTCCAACGTTGTCAGCAATAGTTGCTGCGTTACGTGGGTCATCTTCTGGAATATTTTTTTCAACCTTACCAACTAAGTCGGCTCCAACGTCAGCAGCCTTTGTAAAGATTCCTCCGCCAACGCGCATAAACATTGCCAGCATCGCCGCGCCAAAACCAAAACCTTCAAGAACATCAGGTGCTTTCTCACGATAGATGAGAACAACAAGTGATGCTCCAAGTAAGCCAAGACCAACTGTTGTCATGCCGACAACGCCACCAGTACGGAAAGCAATCTTTACAGCGTTTGATGCTGACTTCTGACGAGCAGCTTCTGCAACGCGAACGTTTGCACGAACTGCAAGCCACATACCGTTATAACCAACTGCTGCGCTAAAGAGTGCGCCAAGTAAAAAGAAAATTGATCGGCCGATACGAATATCTGTTTGACCAGGTAGAGCAAAGAGAAGTACAAATACAATCGCAACGAAAACACTGAGTGTTTTGAATTGGCGATTGAGATAGGCGGCTGCGCCTTCTTGAACAGCTTCGGCAATCTCGCGCATCTTTGCTGTGCCATCAGGTTGAGCCAGCACTTGCGCCCGAAGTCCGAAGGCAATCGCTAGGGCAATCAGTGAGATGGCTAGAACGGCAAAAACATATGTCAGATTTGAGCCGGTAACTTGGACAGTGGTTGGCACTATGCGAACTCCTCATTGAGTGGGTCGGTCTGGATAAGTCCAGATTTGAGCTGGTTGGCCCGGTCTGGCTGGAAAGGTTACACATAGACCTAGGGGGAGATACAAATAAATAGGTATCCGAATTTGTCTATGATCGGGCAATGAGCTTCATCAGCGTCACCACAGCGCTCAACTCCAACTATGCCTTGGGGATTATTTTCGCCATTTTGATCCTGGAAACCGGCCTGCCTTTGATCATTGGCCTGCCTGGAGACACCCTCTTGATCTCTGCCGGCCTTTTCGCCAGCGGTGTGGGAGTGAAGCCTGGGCACCATCATCTAAGTATTTGGGTTGTTGCTCTCGGCTGTCCGATAGCCGCAATGATTGGATCGCAATTCGGGCATTGGCTCGGCTGGCATTATGGAATAAAAATATTTAGCAGAGAAGGTTCTAAGTTTTTTGATCCAGGCAAAATTAAATCTGCTGAAAAATACATCACGAAATATGGTCGCGGCCGTGCGATTGTTCTAGGACGTTTCATTCCTGTCGTTCGTGGATTAATTAATCCTTTGTCAGGCATTATCCGTGTTCCATTTAAAACATTTGCATTTTGGAATGTATTTGGCGCACTTGTCTGGACACAAGTACTTATCTGGGGAGCTTATGCTGCAGGAAGTACTTTCGCTGACACAATTTCAAAATATCTCACAGATATAGTGCTTGCTATTGCTGCAATCAGCATCTTCCCAATCTTCTTAGAGATTTTTAAAGAGTGGCGTAGCAGAAAGCATCTGTCTTAAGTTTTATAGACCTAAATCTGCTAGTTGATATGCCGCACGATATTCAAAGCCAGCATCTGAAACTGTATTCGCTGCTCCACGTTCAACAATAACTGCAACTCCAACAACAATTGCTCCAGCCTCTTTAAGAGCCTCAACAGCAGTCAAAACAGATCCTCCTGTAGTTGATGTGTCTTCAACAGCTAAGACGCGCTTGCCTTTAACATCTGGTCCTTCAATGCGACGTTGAAGTCCATGTGCTTTTTCTGCCTTACGGACAACAAAAGAATTAAGAACTCGTCCTTCACTTGCTGCGACATGCATCATCGCCGTTGCGACTGGATCTGCGCCAAGTGTTAGACCACCGACTGCTTCATAATCCCAGTCTTTTGTCAGATCTAGCATTACACGACCAACAAGAGGAGCTGCAACTGAATCTAAAGTAATGCGACGAAGATCGACGTAATAATCTGCTTCTTTACCTGAAGACAAAATAACTTTTCCGTGAACAACGGCTTTTTTAACTATTTCAGCTTTCAGATCATCACGAGTTGTCATAGTTGAACCCTATCGTTTTGAATCTGGGGCTGGTAACTCTCGGGTTGAGTTCCACGCGGCCTTCGCAGCACCTGGTGTTACTTGCATAATTGCATCAACTTCCACGCGTAATTTCGCCATTTCTATAGCCATATTTGCAACGGCAGATTCCAATTCCATAATGCGCTTAATTCCTGCAAGGTTTATTCCATCGCCGACTAAACGTTGGATGGTGCGTAGGGCTGAAATATCTCTCAGTGAATAGCGGCGACCACGGCCTGATGCACGGCCAGGTGAAACTAATCCCATGCGATCGTATTGACGCAAAGTTTGAGGGTGAAGGCCAGAAAGCTCAGCGGCAACACTAATAACATAAACTGCTGCATCTTCTGTTGGTTGGCTTTCGCTGTTCATGCTCGCGCCCTTTCAAATATATCTTTTCGTGGGCTTTCAGATGAAGTTGCTTCTGCAAATTCTTCAAGGGCCTTTTTTGCTTTTGCATCAAGTCTTTGTGGAACGGTTACTTCGATCGTAATCAACAAGTCACCTGTTGCATGGTTTCGTGTAACTCCACGACCTTTAAGACGTAAGACTTTTCCATTATTAGTACCGGGTGCGAGCCGTACTTTTACCTCTTCACCTTGCAAAGTTGGGACAGCAATATCAGCGCCAAGCGCTGCTTCATCAAATGTCACAGGAAGTGTCATGATTAAATTGTCACCATCGCGTGTGTAAACAGGGTGCTTAGTGACATTGATCGTAATGAAGAGATCTCCTGGACCAGCTTGGCCTGGAGCCCCGCGGCCTTTGAGTTTGATCTTTGCTCCATCTTTGATTCCCGCAGGAACTCTGGTTGTCACAGTTTGATCACTTAAACGTAAATTAATTTCACGGCCAAAAATTGAATCGCGAAATGAAATAGTTGTCTCTGTTTGTAAATCTTGTCCCTTACTTGGACCGCGGCGTCCTCCGCCAAATAACGTCGAGAAAATATCGTTAGGGTCCCCACCACCAAAAATATCTTGGAAGTTGCCGTTGCCTTGATAGCTACCTTGTGGTCCACCTTGCGGAACGCGACCAGATTTATATGCATCACGCATCTCATCGTATTCAGCACGTTTTTTATCGTCCGATAAAACTTCATATGCCTCTGATACTTCTTTAAAGCGATCCTCTAACTTCTTATCGCCCTTTGTCTTATCAGGATGAAGGTCCTTAGCTAGCTTGCGATACGCCTTTTTTACGGCATCCGGCTTATCGTTTTTTGAGACGCCAAGGATCTTATAGAGATCCTTCTCATATAAGTCCTTGGCGGCCATTAGCTAGGGTCCGTTACAACAACCTGCGCTGGGCGAATGACACGATCTTTAAATTTGTATCCGGGGCGCAAAACTTTGGTGACGAGAGTTTGAGTTACTTCACCAGAAGTTTCATGCATGAGAGCCTCATGAATATTTGGGTCGAACTCGACATTGACCTCATCAAACTTGGTTAAACCAAGCTTTGTTGTTGTGCTTGCAAGTTGATCAGCAACAGCTTTAAAGCCACCACTTAATTCACCATGCTCGGCGGCGCGATCAATATCATCGAGTGCACCAAGAAACTGTGTAACGACCATTGCCGTTATTAAATCTCCTGCTTCACTACGTTCTTTATCAACGCGCTTGCGGTAATTTTGAAAGTCAGCTTGTAGGCGTTGAAGGTCTTCGGTCAGTGCTGCGACCGGATCAACATCTTCAAGGACTTCGTTGACTGCATCAGATAGCGCTTGCTCGGCGCTATCTGATGTGCCATCGACATTTGTCTCTTCGCTCATGTCGGCTATTACTGCTCTTCTACGATCTCAGCGTCTTCTACATTCTCATCAGCCTTTGGTGCTTCTTGTGAAGCTCCCTGTGATGCGTATAGAGATGCACCGAGTTCTTGTGATTTAGTAGCAACAGTTTCTGTTGCTTTCTTAATCCCTTCAAAGTCAGCACCTTCAAGTAGCTTCTTGAGGTCAACAAGAGCGGCTTCAACATCTGCCTTCTTCGCTGCTGAGTCACCTTCATTAAGTTTCTCTTCATTGTCCTTAATAAACTTTTCAGTTTGATAGACAAGTGAGTCACCAGCGTTACGGATATCTGCCTCTTCACGGCGCTGCTTATCTTCTTCAGCGTGTGCTTCAGCATCTTTGACCATTCGATCAATTTCTTCCTTAGAAAGAGATGATCCGCCTGAGATAGTGATCTTCTGTTCTTTCCCTGTACCAAGATCCTTTGCACCTACATGCAAAATACCGTTGGCATCGATATCAAATGTCACTTCAATCTGAGGAACCCCGCGTGGTGCTGGTGCAATCCCAGTAAGTTCAAACATTCCCAAACGCTTATTCGCGTTTGCGATTTCACGCTCTCCTTGGAAGACCTGGATCTGCACTGCAGGCTGATTGTCATCAGCTGTTGTGAAGATTTCAGAGCGTTTTGTCGGGATTGTTGTGTTCTTTTCAATGAGCTTTGTCATTACTCCGCCCTTTGTTTCAATACCAAGAGAGAGTGGTGTGACGTCAAGAAGAAGGATGTCTTTAACATCGCCCTTCAAAACACCAGCTTGCAAAGCTGCGCCAACTGCAACAACCTCATCAGGGTTTACGCCCTTATTAGGTTCTTTTCCACCAGTGAGTTCGCGAACGAGATCGACAACTGCTGGCATACGGGTTGATCCACCGACCAAGACAACGTGATTGATATCAGCAATTGGAATACCGGAATCTTTCAATACTGTCTGGAATGGTCCCTTACAACGTGCAAGCAAATCTGCAGTCATTGACTGGAATTGTGCTCGCGTAATTGTTTCATCTAAGAACAATGGATTCTTTTCAGCATCCACGGTGATGTAGGGAAGGTTAATGGATGTTTGGGCAGAAGCTGAGAGTTCAATCTTTGCCTTTTCTGCAGCTTCGCGAACGCGCTGCATTGCCATCTTGTCCTTCGTTAGATCAATTCCGTTCTTTGCCTTGAAAGTTGAAATCAGGTACTCAACGAGTGCGTTATCCCAATCATCGCCGCCAAGGTGGTTATCACCACTGGTTGCCTTAACTTCAATAACACCTTCGCCCATTTCAAGAAGTGAAACGTCAAATGTTCCACCGCCAAGGTCGAATACCAAGATTGTTTGTTCTTTGTCGCCCTTATCAAAACCATAAGCAAAGGCTGCTGCTGTTGGCTCGTTGACAATACGCAAGACATTGAGTCCTGCAATCTCGCCAGCTTCTTTGGTTGCTTGACGCTGTGCGTCATCAAAGTATGCAGGAACAGTAATAACTGCATCTGCAACTGTGTCACCAAGATAAGCCTCAGCATCGCGCTTGAGTTTCATCAAGATACGTGCAGAAATTTCTTGTGGTGTGTATTTCTTTCCATCAACATCCATGGTCCAGTTAGTACCCATGTGGCGCTTTACTGAACGAATTGTGCGATCAACGTTTGTTACAGATTGACGCTTAGCTACTTCTCCAACCAAGACCTCGCCATTCTTAGCGAATGCGACGATCGATGGCGTTGTGCGAGCGCCTTCAGCGTTTGCAATAACTGTTGGCTCTCCGCCTTCCAGCACGCTTACGCAGCTGTTCGTTGTTCCTAGATCAATACCTACGGCTCTTGCCATGTGTGGTGCTCCCTTTTCTTCTCTTTTTCAGAGTTGCCCGGTTTATGTCTGGGCCTGACTAAATTCTCGGACCTTGAGCCTCTTCTTGTCAAAAGATTGAGTCGAGGCGACTCAAGTTCGAGTTATCTAGTGAACCGCGGGGCTAGGAGATTTATTCCCCAGGCGGCGAGAGCTCCCCCTACCAGTCCGCCCACGTGAGCGTGCCAGTCAATATTGGGGATGACGAATGTGAGAGCAAGGTTCAAAACGACCAGCCCGAGGACCTCTTTATAGTCGGCGCCCATTTTGCGGCTAGTAACCAAGATCGCCCCGAAGAGGCCAAAGATCATTCCTGATGCCCCAACAGAGGGGGTGTTAGGGGCAGCGAAGTAAAGAGAGATGAGAGAGGCAGATCCAAGTGAGATCAGAAGAATGATCGCATAACGTGCTTTTCCAAAGTATCGCTCGATGTTGTTACCAAGTTGAAAGAAGGCCAACATATTTGAGCCAAGATGCAACCAACCTGCGTGAGTGAGCGCCACAGTAAAGATGCGCCAGTACTCATGCTGATCCACGCCATGAAGTGAACCATCAGGGAACTGCGCGTTCTTGATGAGAAAGAGATTCTCTCGAAGCCCAAGGCCACCGAAAGTCAGGTTAGGAACATACGTAGCAATTACATAGGCAGCACAAATGAGAACAATAAGTAGGGTTGTTAGGGTGTTCTTAAGCTTCACGTGAAAGCTATTTCAGTTAAAGCTTATTCGGCGAGAGTGATAGAAGTGATCTTGATTGGCTCTGCAGGGCGATCGCCAGCGCCAGTCTTTGTTGTTTCAATCGCATCCACAACTTTCTGTGATGCCGCATCTTTTACCTCACCAAAGATTGAGTGCTTTCGGTTGAGCCACTCCGTTGGCGCGGCTGTAATAAAGAATTGTGAACCATTTGTATTAGGTCCTGCATTTGCCATCGCAAGTAGGTATGGCTTATCAAAATGTAACTCTGGGTGGAACTCATCGTTGAACTGATAACCAGGTCCGCCAGTTCCGGTTCCTTGTGGGCAACCACCTTGGATCATAAATCCTGCGATGACGCGATGAAAAATAGTTCCATCATAGAAATTTTCTTTAGCAAGCTTTTCAAAGTTAGCAACAGTCTTTGGTGCATGATTTGGGAAGAGCTCGATGATGACATCACCCTTGGTTGTGTGAAGAGTTGCTGTTGACATTGTTCTTGCCTCCTTGAAGATATGAGTTACATAAAAATTGTGGAGCCTAGGAGGATCGAACTCCTGACCTCCTGCTTGCAAAGCAGGCGCTCTA
>JBAWYW010000004.1:0-22902 GCA_037143395.1 Actinomycetes bacterium
CAAGGGACTTCTTACTATGTTTCACGAGGAAGCGAAGTGGAATTAGGAGATGCAGATGTTGCTTCTCTGGTTCCACTTGCCGTTCAGGATGCAATTAGTCAGTTAGTCACTGAAGGCAGTGGGGCCTCAGGAAAAGTTTTGGGAAGCTTTGGAATTCAGTATGTTTTCGCTAAAGCCCCAGTATCAGCATCACTTGCACGGTCAATCGATGGTGTTGGCGGTTTTACACGGATGTCGGCTACATCTGCAGGAGATATCTGGAAAGTTGTTGGAGCGGCGCCAAGAGTGATGTTCACAAACTCAGCGAACGAAAGCTTCCTCATACCAGCAAGCCCAATTGGAGCAGCTGCAGTGATCAACGGCCCAGGGCTGGTTACTGTCGCAGAAAAGTATGACAAGCGTTGGCATATGTTGCTCGACGGCACTCAAGTCCCGATTCAGCATTCCCAAGGTGATTTGCCAGTCTTTACTGCAACACATGGCGGACATGTAGTCATCCTTTTTGATGGAACAATTCATCGGGCATTGATTTCTTTGCAATTTCTATCGCTCATTATCGTGATTGTCATGGCTTTGCCATGGGGTCGCCGTCGCCGTGAAGTTCCTATTGAGGAGCTGGTATGAAAACTATCAAATTGAGCATCCCAAAAGTTAGATTGAATTTTTCTTTTCGTATGCTCCTTGCGCCAGCTTTGCTGCTTGTCATCTCTTTAGTTGCGATGCTTGTCCCTCAGACAAAGCAAGCACTAACTATTTCTCATGACTATCCTGCCGTCATTTGCCCGGGCGCACTTTCAGGTGGGACGCAGATAATTTCTCTTCCTGCAAAGAAATTACAAATTAGAGGGGTCGGATCAAAGTCTTTAAAGCCATTTACAACCTCTCTCACCCAGTTGGGTTCAAACTCAAATCCAACATATGTATCTGGAAACTCTGGATCTGAGATTGCATTCAACACTATCGCTGGATCAATTAGCGCAGCTGCGGTGTGTAGCGTTGGAGAGCCGGTGGAATGGTTTATTGGCGGCTCAGCAGGTGTCACAAGCGCCGGTGTTCTCAACATAGTTAATAGTGGACTGAGTGCATCAAGTGTCATGATCTATCCGTTCACTTCCAAGGTTGCACTTGCCCCAATCCCTGTCAAGGTAAAAGCGAACTCAGATTCGAAAATTTCACTTTCTAGCATTGCTCCTGGTGAGAGTTCGGTAGCACTTAAAGTAGTCACTCAATCTGGGCGGGTAACGAGCTTTTTACTTGATCACCAAAAGCAGGGACTACGCGAGATAGGCGCAAGTTTTGTTAATCCAGTTTTCACACCTACAAAGACTGTATTCATAGGCGGACTCTTTAACGGAACTTCAAAGAGCGCTTCTTCCTCGCACCTGATGCGCTTCTTAGTTCCAGGAAGCATTAATGCAAATATTTCAATTACGCTTTACTCAGGCGATGGCTCGTTTACCCCACTGGGATTTGATCAGTTATCAATCACACATCAAAAAGTCACCGACATTGAACTCCCAACGCTCAATATTTCTTCACCCTTTGGAATCGAAATAACTTCTGATCAACCGATCTTTGCCTCTACTCTTACAAATCCACAGGCTCGAGGTGGCAGAGACTACGCATGGGCCACGCAACTTTCTCCTATCTCTAAATTTGCACTCAACCTTGCTGGTAACTCGGCAAGCTTTGTCTTTATGGGTAAGAAAGTTTCATTAGGACTGAGTTGGCAAGGTGCAAATGGAAAGACTAAGCGTGCGACTTTGAATAGCCCTGATGTTGCCGTTTGGAAACCAACAGAAACAATCCGAGGCTTAACCATCACCCCAAGGGTTAAAACACCGATCTATGGTGGAGCGGTGCTTATGAATCCAGGGGGAACTTCTTTGAACTATCTACCGTTAGTTTCGAATCAAGTACTTGCTGGAGCTTCACTGCCAACGCTGGATATTCGGACACTCACCCACGATTAATCTGGCGCGTCTGTTAAATCCACAAGTTTATGAGGCTGAACCGATAGCCTTTATATTGTGAGAACACCTCAGCGATCAACTAGAACTTGCTCCCGTGCAAGTTGTCGCACTCCTGCAAGCATGACCCTCACATACATTTATTCAGATTCAACAGCGGTTCTTGGACCACTAGCCACATTTGCTGAACCACATGCATACGACTTATGCCCACTTCACAGTGAAAAGCTCACAGTGCCAAATGGTTGGTCTGTTGTTAAATCTGATATCCAAACTGACAGCGTTGGTCCCAATGAAGATGACTTAATGGCAATTGCGGATGCAGTCAGAGAAGTTGGCACAAGTCAGGTTCAAGCTAATCTTGTTGAAACCAAGCCATCTGAAATTGGTCGTAGAGGGCACTTACGCGCACTGCCTTCAAACTAAGGTTCCTTCAGAGATATGTTCACTATTGAGCAACTTGATAAAGTAATAAAAGCTTATGATGTTCGAGGTCTTGTTAACAAAGAGATCACCGCTGACTTTTCATTTGTCTTAGCAACTGCCTTTGCTCGTTTTCTCCAAGAAGAGCGAGAACCGGGGACTGTCGTTATTGGTCAAGATATGAGGCCATCATCTGAACCCCTTGCATCAGCATTTGCTGATGGCATCACCTCTCAAGGATTAGATGTGATTCGCATTGGCTTGGCATCAACGGATATGTTGTATTTTGCTTCTGGTTCCTTAAATGTTCCGGGAGTTATGTTTACGGCTAGCCATAATCCTGCTGCATATAACGGTATGAAATTGGCAAAAAGTGGTGCTCGCCCAATTGGATCGGATTCAGGACTCAACAGAATTAAAGACCTTATGACTAAAGGTGTTCCGATTAATAGTCGTGGTATTGGGCGCATTACCGAAAGAAACATGCTCCCAGAATATGTTGACTTTTTATTAAGTCTATTTGGCAAGAAAGAATTCTCAGGAAAGCGTAAATTAAAAGTAGTTATTGACGCTGGTAACGGCATGGCTGGCTACACAGCGCCTGCAATCATGGAGCGCTTAAATGTCGAAGTAATCCCCTTGTATTTTGAGCTAGATGGAGATTTTCCTAACCATGAAGCGAACCCACTTGATCCTAAAAATCTTAAAGACCTTGTGAAGGAAGTAAAAAAGAGTAATGCAGATATTGGCCTTGCTTTTGATGGAGATGCTGACCGGTGCTTTTTGGTTGATGAAAACGGAGACCTCGTTAACCCGTCGACCCTCACTTCTTTAATTGCAATCCGCGAACTGAAGCGGAAGCCTGAGTCTAAAATTATTTACAACCTGATTTCATCACAGGCAGTTCCTGAAATTGTTAGTGAGCATGGGGGAGTACCTATCCGGTCAAGGGTCGGCCATTCATATATTAAGAAAATGATGGCAGATACTGGAGCAATATTTGGTGGAGAACATTCAGGGCACTTTTATTTTGCTGACTTTTGGAAGGCAGATTCTGGAGCTCTTGCCGCTCTTTATGCGATTGCCGAATTATCTGCATCAAAGAAAACTCTTTCAGAATTACTTGCGCCACTGAATCGATACGTTTCAAGTGGGGAAATCAACACAAAAGTATCTGACCCCCAAGCCGCCGTGAATTTTGTTAGAGAGTCCTTTAAGCAAGATTATGCAATAGATGAGCTCGATGGAGTCACCGTGACTGGCCCTGACTGGTGGTTTAACGTAAGGCCTTCTAACACCGAGCCACTGCTCCGACTTAATGTTGAGGCTAAAACCCCTGAGCGCATGAAGCAAGTCAGGGATCAGGTCCTAGCCCTTTTCAGGTAATGTTGCGCCATACCTAAAGGCCATCAGATTTCATAAGGAGCACTTGTGTCAGTTGAAACAAAAGTAGGACATGATATTGCGAACGCATCATTAGCTGCTGAAGGAAAGAAAAAGATTGAATGGGCAGAGCGCAATATGCCTGTGCTGGCACAGATCAAAGCTCGCTTTGAAAAGGAAAAGCCATTTACAGGTATTCGTATCGCTGCTTGTATGCATGTGACTACAGAGACAGCAAACCTGATGCGCGCTCTTAAAGCTGGCGGAGCAGAACTCGCACTTTGTGCCTCAAATCCTCTTTCAACTCAGGATGACACCGCTGCTGCGCTTGTTCATGAATATGGAATTAATGTTTTTGCTCGCAATGCTGTTGACCGTGATGGCTACTACGGACACCTCAACTCTGCATTAGATATCAAACCAAATCTTGTATTTGATGATGGTTGCGATCTTGTAAATACCCTCCACACCACTCGTACTGAACTCATTGATGGAATTATGGGTGGGTGCGAAGAGACAACGACAGGTGTTATTCGTTTAAGTCAGATGACAAAAGATGGTGCACTGAAATTCCCTATGATCGCAGTCAATGACACTGATACAAAGCATATGTTCGACAACCGCTTTGGAACTGGTCAATCAACAATGGACGCAATTTTCCGTGCAACCAACGGCTTGATCGCTGGAAGTACTTTCGTAGTCCTTGGTTTTGGTTATTGCGGTAAGGGTGTTGCAGAACGCGCACGCGGTATGGGTGCAAACGTCATTGTCACTGAGATTGACCCAACTAAAGCACTTGATGCCCTCATGCAGGGATATCGCGTAGTAGATTCATTCGAAGCTGCAAAACTTGGAGATTTCTTCGTTACCGTCACAGGTAACCGCGATGTATTGCGCGAGGAGCATTTCGCAGTAATGAAAGATGGCGCAATTTTTGCAAATGCTGGTCACTTTGACATTGAAATTGACGTTGCCTGGCTTGAGAAGAATGCCAAACAAAAGAAGCGTATTCGCCACCAGACAGATGAATATGTATTAGCCGATGGTCGCCGCTTACTGCTTATTGCAGAAGGTCGCTTGGTTAACCTTGGCGCTGCTGAAGGTCATCCAGCCTCAGTTATGGATATGTCATTTTCTGATCAAGCCCTAACAGCCGAATGGCTGATTAAATCTGCAGCAGGACTTGGCGCCGGTCTGCATGATGTTCCAACACATATTGATAAAGAAGTTGCTCGCCTTAAGTTGGAAAGCATGGGCGTTTCAATCGATTCCCTTACTCCGGCTCAAGAACTGTATTTGAACTCTTGGGAGCACGGTAGCTAATGACTCTGATCATGGTCGTCGATGACGACCAAGATCTTGCGGAAATGCTTGGCATCGTCCTTACGGGGTCTGGCTATGAAGTTGATTTAGTAAGTTCTGGTGATCAAGTAATGACACTTTTTGATACGCATCAACCCGATCTTATTTTGTTGGATGTAATGCTTCCAGGAATGGATGGGGTTGAAGTCTGTAAAGCGGTTCGAGCAAAATCGATGGTTCCTATTGTTATGTTGACAGCTAAAGGCGATACACAAGATGTTGTTCTTGGGCTAGAAGCCGGCGCGGATGATTACATGGTGAAGCCTTTTAATCCGAATGAGCTCATCGCTCGCCTAAAGGTTCGCTTGCGCCGCACAGGTGTTAACACAGGAGCAACGCAGCTCACTATTGGCGATGTAGTTATTGACCAAGTTGCACACACGATTATAAAAAACAATAAGACAATTCCTCTTACACGTCTTGAATTTGATTTATTGCTGGCACTTGCGCGTGACCCAGGTCGAGTCTTTACCCGCGAAGCTCTACTTGATGAGGTCTGGGGATATCAAAATGCGACGGACACACGATTGGTGAATGTCCACGTTCAGCGCCTTCGCGCCAAGATTGAAGCAGATGTAAATAACCCGCTAATTATTCAAACTGTCCGCGGGGTGGGATACAAGGCGGGCGTATGAAGATTCTAAGTGATCGCTGGAGAACTTCACTTTTATTTAGAGTCATTTCCACAACATTTGTACTCTCTATTTTGCTTATTGGAGCAACGGGTAGTGCACTTTATTTTCAAATAGCGAATGGCATTTATAAAGAAAAAACTAATGGGTCGGTTGTTGAAGCGCAGTCACTTATTCAATTCTCACAAGAGCAACTGTATTCAACGGAGTATATTGCTAAGATAAAAGTTAAAGATGTTATAGCCAATATTGTTCGCTCCACAGATCAAACTCTTACATCATCACCCCGAGATGTTGTTTTAGTAGGAACACCAATTAAGAACCGTAAAAATGATTTGTATAACAGCTCTTCTGGGGGCGTTCCAGTTAATGGGATTCCAGCTAGCCTTCGAAAACAAGTAGAGCACTCAAAGAAAATAGAATGGGCAAGAGATTTCATTCGCTTCAGTGATGGAAATAAATCTGATGCCATTATTGTGGGAGGTCTTATCGATATCCCAAATCAACCTTCTTATGAGCTCTACTATGTATTCCTTTTAACTGAACAAGAAACAATTCTTAGTTTGGTTCTAAGCCTTTTTTGGTTTACCGGAGTGTTTCTTATTTTGCTCATTGGGCTCTTATCTTGGTATGTCGTGGGGCAAACAGTTAACCCTGTGCGCGCAGCAGCTCAGATTGCGGAGATGTTAACGGCAGGTGATCTTGATCGACGAATGACCGTGCATGGCAAGGATGAGATGGCAAGACTGGCAATTTCATTTAATGAAATGGCAGTGTCAATGCAGCAGCAGATCTCACGTTTGGAGAATTTGTCACGTTTGCAACAGCGGTTTGTATCTGATGTTTCTCATGAGTTGCGGACACCTTTGACCACCATTCGAATGGCTTCCCAAGTAATTTTCGATGAAAAAGAGAAGCTGGATGCCTCCGCAGCAAGAAGTGCCGAACTTTTGATGTCACAGATCGCGCGTTTTGAACTTCTCCTCACAGATTTGCTAGAAGTGAGCCGATTTGACGCAAGCGCTTCAATACTTGAAGGTTCTCCAGTTGATATCAAAGCGCTGGTCAGTCGCACAATTGATCAACTTCAGCCTGAAGATGTTCATCAGATCAAGAGTGATTTCCCAAGCAATGACGTAGTGGCAGAAGTAGATCCCCGGCGCATTGAGCGAATTATGCGCAACCTTATTGCTAACGCAATCGACCACAGCAGAGAAAAACCGATAGTCATTACCATTAAAGATAGCCAAAATGAGGTTGCAATTGGAGTAAGAGACTTTGGAATTGGATTTAACGGGAGCGAAGCGAAGCGTCTATTTGACCGTTTTTGGAGAGCTGACCCATCACGTTCAAGAATTCGTGGAGGAACGGGCTTAGGTCTATCTATCTCACTTGATGATGCGAAACTTCACCAAGGGACTTTGCTGGCATGGGGATCTCCGAATAATGGGGCTCATTTTGTTTTGACAGTCCCAAAATTTCCAGGGATCCCTATTCAAAGTGACTTAATTCCTGCTGACCCCAACCTTGCGGTATCCACAGGCTTTCTGAACTTTAATGAGGATGATATTTAATATAAGGGATAGTTGTTTTGTGCCTAGAAGAATTTACATCCAAGGGCTTTCTGACTTAGTTTTTCCCAAGAAATGTCTGATCTGTGAAGTACCAGGATCAAATATCTGCGCACATTGCATAAATACCATTGCACCCGCCCCTATTTCCTTGGAGGTAGATGGGGTCCAAGTTAAGGCTGGCGCCCTTTACTCAGATTCAACAGCGGCTCTGGTTGTTCTTGCAAAAGAGGAAAATAGCTCTGATGCACGAAACATGCTTGTCGAACTTCTTTATATTGCATTGCAAGCTGCAATATCTGATTTTGATTTTGCAGAATATTTGCTCATTCCAATGCCGTCTAGTAAAAAATCTAATCGCAGGCGTGGGTATAAACACTCAGTATCATTAACAAAGTCTCTGCTTAAGCGAGTTTTGCGAGATAGAACCAATGAAAAAAAGTTCCAGTTAGGTGACTTTGTAGATATAAATAGAAGGACTTTTGATCAGAGTCAATTAAATGCTGAAAGCCGCAGGAAAAACCTGCATGGGGCCTTTGAATTTGCTCAGAGTTCAGAGAGTAAAAAAATGCTTGCACCCCGAAAGCAGGGGTTACTGCTAGTTGATGACGTGATGACTACGGGTACTACATTCAAAGAAGCGATTAGGGCCCTGCGGATTGAAGGATTTGAGCCCTCTGTGGCCCTCTGTGCATGTGTCTCGGGGAAGAGATTTTACTAATAAGATACGGGGATGGCTGTTTTAGACAAGATCCTGCGCGCTGGCGAAGGCCGTGCGGTCCGGAACCTAGAAAAACTCGCAGCCGAGATCAACACCTGGGAGCCAAAGATTGCTCCACTCAGTGATGATGAATTAAAGAATCAGACTCAAAAGTTTCGTGACCGTTTAGCTAACGGAGAAGATCTAGATGCCCTTCTTCCTGAAGCATTCGCAACAGTCCGTGAAGCTGCAAAGCGCACACTTGGTCAACGACATTACGATGTTCAACTTATGGGTGGCGCAGCGCTACATCAAGGCAATATTGCTGAGATGCGCACCGGTGAAGGTAAGACGCTTGTATCAACACTTCCTGCATATCTGAACGCTCTTGCGGGTAAAGGTGTACACGTTGTCACCACGAACGACTATTTGGCAGAGCGCGACAGTGAATGGATGGGTCGTGTTCATCGCTTCCTAGGTTTAAAAGTCGGGGTAATTCTTGCAAGCATGACACCCGCTGAGCGCCGAGATGCGTATGCGGCAGATATTACATACGGTACAAATAATGAATTCGGTTTTGACTACCTGCGTGACAATATGGCTTGGTCGCTAGAGGATTGTGTCCAGCGTGTACATAACTTTGCAATTGTTGATGAAGTTGACTCAATTTTAATTGATGAGGCAAGAACACCACTCATCATAAGCGGGCCTGCTGATAAAGCAACGAAGTGGTATGTTGAATTTGCCAATTTAGTGAACCAAATGCAGCGAGATGTCCACTATGAAATCGATGAAAAGAAGAAGACTGTAAGCGTTTTAGATGAAGGCGTCACTAAAGTAGAAAATTCTTTAGGAATTACAAATTTGTATGAAGCAGCGAATACTCCGATGATTGGCTATCTCAACAATGCGATACGGGCAAAAGAGCTCTTTAAGCGCGACAAAGATTATGTAGTGATGAATGGTGAATTGCTTATTGTTGATGAGCACACAGGTCGCATGCTCTCTGGCCGTCGCTATAGCGAGGGTCTTCACCAGGCACTTGAAGCAAAAGAACGAATTGAAATTAAGGATGAGAACCAAACACTTGCCACAATCACTCTTCAGAACTATTTCCGTCTCTATAAAAAACTTTCAGGAATGACGGGAACTGCGATGACAGAGGCTGCAGAATTTATGCAGATCTACAAGCTTGGTGTTATTCCAATCCCTACAAATAAGCCAACCGCTCGCTCAGACCAGTCAGATCTCATCTATAAGAGTGAAGCAGCAAAATTCCAAGCTGTTGCAACAGATATCCTTGCAAGGCATAAAAAAGGCCAGCCAGTATTGGTCGGTACGGTTTCAGTCGAAAAGTCTGAAGAGCTTTCACAAATCCTTACACGCAATGGTGTAAAACATGAAGTGCTTAATGCTAAGCAGCATCAAAGAGAAGCCGCTGTGATTGCTCGTGCTGGAACCATTGGTGCAGTGACAGTTGCAACTAATATGGCTGGACGCGGAACCGACATCATGCTGGGTGGCAACCCAGAATTTATGGCTGATTTTGAATTACAGCAACGTGGTTTAAATCCTGCAGATACTCCAGAAGAGTATGAATCCGCTTGGCCAGCAGAAATTGCAAAGCAGAAAGCCGCAGTGAAATTAGAGCATGAAACTGTTGTTGCAGCAGGTGGTTTGTATGTATTAGGTACCGAGCGTCACGAGTCACGTCGTATTGATAATCAGTTGCGCGGTCGTTCTGGTCGCCAAGGAGATCCTGGCGAATCTCGCTTTTATCTTTCTCTTCAAGATGATTTGATGCGCCGCTTTAACTCAGGCCTAGTTGAACGTTTCTTGGGAGCTGCAGGAGTTGGCGAAGAGGTCCCAATCGAATCAAAGATGGTCTCAAACGCTATTCGTTCAGCCCAAACTCAGGTTGAATCACTGAACTTTGAAATGCGTAAGAACGTTCTTAAGTATGACGATGTTATGAATCGTCAGCGTGAAGTTATTTATAGTGAGCGCCGCGAGGTTCTTGAAGGTGCTGATATTCAAGAGCAAGTTCAAAATTTCATGACCGATACGCTCACCGCGTATGTCGATGGAGCAACAGCTGAGGGATTTCCAGAGAACTGGGATCTAGATACTTTATTCCAAGCTATTCATACTCTTTTTCCTATCTCATTCACTCCAGAATCACTCGCTGCAGAAGTTGGGGGCAGAGAAGGGCTTGACTCTGATTTCATCCTTGGCAAAGTGCTAGATGATGCGCAGAAACAGTACTCAAAGCGTGAAGCTGATCTAACCCCAGAAGTCATGCGCGAACTTGAACGCAAAGTTCTTTTATCTGTCCTCGATCGCAAGTGGCGTGAGCATCTCTACGAGATGGACTATTTGCAAGAAGGTATTGGACTTCGTGCGATGGCTCAACGCGATCCGCTTGTTGAGTATCAAAAGGAAGGCTACGACCTCTTTGCCGCCATGATGGATGCAATCAAGGAAGAGCTTGTAGGACTTCTTTTCCATGTTGATGTAAACATTGAGCAAGAAGGTGGAGCGCCAGTCATTCAATCGCCCGAGTTAGATGCTCCAAAGCAAGTTGCAAGCGAACAATTACGCTACACAGCCGCCGATGTTGATGGTGAAGTTGTGAGTGGCGGTGGAACATCAAAGAATGCTCCATGTCCTTGTGGTTCAGGGCGTAAATACAAGCGCTGTCACGGCGCTGCATAACTCTTTAAACAAGAGCAAGTTCAGTACATAGCCAACGCTTATCTGCCCCTTCAAAGCGCATCACAAGTGAGCGAACTCTTTCATTAAAGCGAAGCGTCACAGTAGTTTCTGCCACACCTTCGATTGGCTCTGATATATACACCTTTCTGATTTTAGGTATCTCACGTTTTTCACCAGCCATACTCAGAAGTGTTGCATAGACGCTTCTATGAGAAAGTCTCGCCAATTGCATTGGCTGGCGTCTTCCACCCCAAATTTCAACCACTCCCAATACGTAGCGAGTAATCGTTTCTTGTAGTGGAGGCAGCTCACTGCGATAGGACGGTATACGAGAGGAGTCTTGATCATCAGGGTATGAACCGTCATCTATTGGCTTTGGAACAAGAAATAATTTATGCCCACCAATTCCCCTGTTTTCGACAGGAAGATTAATTTTAATCAAAGGCCCATCTAGGTTGAGCATTGGCTCCGAAAGAAAGTTAGGGCTTGGAAATGTATTTCCAGGCAACGAATGTGCTACTGCTCTTACATGTATGAGATTTTCCATAAGGGAAATATTGCAAAGAACCGCCTAGGAAAAATCATCCAAAAGGATGATCATCTATTAATAACTGCCTGTGGATAGACAAATCCAGATTCTCAGGGGATACGTTATGAATCTCCTATGATCGATTACCAAAAATTTATTCAGAGAAATTCACGAAGAATCTATGCAAGCGCCGCATTAGTAGCAGCTCTATTTGCAGGCTCGATTCTGCTCAATAGTGGGCCAACTGGAACAGCTTGGGTTGTTAGAAACTCTATTTCTAGCGGCTCCATCATCACTGCCTTGGATGTGTCTTCTATACAAGTAAACCTCGCAACCGACGCGGCTCACTACGTTTCGGCAAAAGAGGGTGCTATTGGACAATTTGCTACCCGCACCTTAAGTCCCGGGGATCTGATTTCTACATCCGATGTGACCAAAACGAGCGCAGCTTCAGAGGTTAGGTATCTTCCCTTAGGAATCGCCCTGGATGATCTTCCGATAGCAATGAGCGCAGGAGATCACGCCGATATCTACGTAATCCCAAAGCAAGCATCTCTTGGTCCTGCCCTTGTCGTATCAAATGTGAGTATTCACCAAATTGATAATAAGTCTCGGGCACTCGGTGGGAATGTAGAGATTGAAGTTTCTGTTGGCATCGCAGCAGCGATGAATTTGGTTGACGCTGAATCTCAAGGTCGCTTGGTGGTTTCACGACATGCGTTCTGAGATCCCGCAATTGGAAGTCATAACAGCAATTCACGATTCAGAGAGTGAAGACTTTGTCTCACAGCTTCTCTTCTCTCAGGGCTGGAATATTATCTACCGAGCTTTTGATGCTGGTTCTCTCACAAGATTCATGCACAGTCGAGGTAGTGAACTTAGAACAGTAATTATCTACATGACAGATCTTCCAAACTTTGACCCATCAATATTTGGCCAGTTTGCGACAAACACTATTACCTTTATTTCACTCGATGGAATTGAACTCTCGTCACATCTGATCATGAGCCAGATTCGTGGCCAACTTCGTCTACCTTTGGTCCAGAATAGACAAAATATATCCCCGCCGAGAAATGAAGAGTTTCAAACTCCATATGTACAAGAGAGGGCTTACAGGGGAAACAATCAAAAAATTACGATACGTACCAGACAAGTAATTGCCGTGACGGGAAGTTCAGGAGCACCTGGAAGAACTAGATTTGCGATTTTATTGGCAGAGGAATTGGCCTTAAAGAATAAGATCATGCTGATCGATGCCGATATGCGCTCTCAAGGGCTTAGTAGGCAGAGAGAATCACTACGAGCACCAGATATACAAACAATTCCCCTAAGTGCTGCAGATAGACCAAGAACTTTGCCAGTGGGCGAGGAGACGACCGTTGTAGACCTGGGAACTCTGCCTGCAATCTCAGAGGCTGTTTCTGATCGGAGATGGCATGGTTCACTCATTAACAATGTTCTAGACAGCGCCACGCATCTCATCTATTTAGTGAAATCAACTCCTCCAAACATTGATGAGCTTTCGATGTTTTTAAGAGAGTTTCCAGTGCTTGCTAAGAAACTGCCGGTGACATATGTATGTGTCTTGGCAGGACACTCTCGTGAACTCAGGGAGTGGGAAGGGAAGTTTTTGACTCTTACCACCGGTGAGAGTCGATTTATCTTGCGAGAGAGCCAACTTGAGCGCGATATTGAAGGCTCTGGATTGCCATTTATGAAGGCAGGAAATTCTAAGCGAAAAGAGATTGCTAAGATTGCGCTCTCTCTTAGTTAACAATGTTGTGAGGAGTGTGATCTGTGAGTTCTCGAATCGACTTAGCAGTTTCACACACCGCCCTTTCTCAGCGAGATCGTGATCGCCTATCTGAACTTATTTCTGAATGGCAGTTACTAGCAGACCTTTCATTTGCCGACTTAGTGCTGTGGGTTGCAAAGCGTAAGGATTATCAGAGTTGGCCTGAAGGTCACATCGCCATTGCCCATATTCGCCCCACAACAGCTTCAACTGTATTCGCGCAGGACTTGATCGGAGAAGAACTGGCATGGGGTAAGAACTCAAGAATTGATCGATCTCTTTCACAGGGTGAAATTGTTCGAGAAGATGAACCAGAATTGGTTGGCGATATTCTTATCAAAGAAGAGACAGTTCCTGTTTTCTTTGACGGCAATGTTATTGCAGTCATCTCGCGCCACCGAGATGCTGATCAAATGCGCTCACCTTCAAGGTTAGAACTTAACTATAGAGAAATAGCACACCGTATTTACCACATGGTTTCTGAGGGAACATTTCCTATTCAAGATAGTTTTTATCAAGCAGAAGCAGCCCCACGTGTTGGCGATGGTCTTGTCAGACTTAATGCTCAAGGCGCTGTACTTTACGCAAGCCCTAATGCTCGCTCTGCCGTAAGCAGATTGGGATGGGAATTAGAAGTCGAAGGTGCGCAGCTAGGT
Source organism: Actinomycetes bacterium (assembly GCA_037143395.1). Taxonomy (GTDB): domain Bacteria; phylum Actinomycetota; class Actinomycetes; order Nanopelagicales; family Nanopelagicaceae; genus PALSA-747. Next base: position 13,737 of record JBAWYW010000004.1, read on the forward strand.
GCAATCTTTGATTCACTATCAACTCACCAAAGCGCTCCTAAAGAAGAAAATTGGGCAACAATTCTCAATGGCAAGATACTTCGACGTGATGATTTTGAAAATACAAATGGAATCGTAGACCTACTTGTCATTCCTCTCATCGAATCACAAGAATCCATTGGGGCAATTGTTCTTGTGCACGATGTCACTGAGCTTCGTAACCGAGATCGTGCACTTGTGACTAAAGATGCGACGATTAGAGAGATTCACCACCGCGTTAAGAATAATCTCCAAACAGTATCGGCTCTTCTCCGCCTTCAATCAAGGCGAGTAGAAGATCCCGTTGCTAGCGCCGCGCTGGCTGAAGCAGTTCGCCGCGTTGCTTCCATTGCAATCGTTCACGAAACGCTTTCAACATCGTCCGCTGAGTCAGTACTTTTTGATGAGGTTTATGACCGAATTGTTCAGAACGCAATCGAACTAAGTCCGCGTCCCATATCACTTGGAAAAATTGGTGAATTTGGTCTTCTTGATTCCCAAGTAGCCACACCTCTTGCCCTTGTCATAACCGAGCTCATTCATAACTCACTTGAGCATGGACTTGAAAAGAGTGGAGATCAGCTGCGAATTGAAGTAGTCCAGCAGGGTAACAAATATGAGATTAAAGTCATCGACAATGGCGAGGGATTACCTGCCGACTTTGATTGGGAGAGGTCCTCTAATCTAGGTCTTCAGATCGTAAGAACTCTCACAGAAAACGAGCTCAAAGGCTCAATTGTTTTAAATAGAGTAAAAGATGAGACCGTTGCACTACTGACTTTTAAAGTTTAAAACTGATTCTGGCTTTCAAGCATACGAGCACGGTTACGAGCAGCACGGCGCTTGAGAGCGCGTCTTTCATCTTCAGATAGTCCGCCCCATACGCCAGCATCTTGACCACTTTCAAGTGCCCATGCCAAACATGCTTCTTTCACATTGCAGCGATTACACACTTTTTTTGCTTCTTCAATCTGCGCTAGAGCAGGTCCTGTGTTACCAATAGGGAAGAAGAGCTCCGGGTCTTCATCGCGACAAGCGGAATCATGACGCCAATCCATGCTCAGTTGTTCTCCTTAAATATAGGGAAGTACACATTCATGCTCAAAAACTCTTTTCAGACTTTCAACTGTCATTTCGACTCTGAAAATCCAAATTGAGGATAGGTAAGCGTTGAATACGTGCTTATTCTCCCGTACCTACAAGGAGATAACAAGGACATTTCGATATTTATTTCCGTGCCCCTGACAGGAGTTGAACCTGCGCACCCGCCTCCGGAGGGCGGTGCTCTATCCACTGAGCTACAGGGGCTTGCACTCGAAACCCGAGTAAAACAAGCAACTTAAGCGTATCAGTGAAAGAATTAAGCCATGAGTACACATCGCAATCATGAAGAAATCGCATATTTTGCGACGGGTTGTTTCTGGGGGGCAGAGCGCAGATTCTGGAATCTAGAAGGCGTGAGAGAAACCTCAGTTGGATATATGGGCGGAAACAAGGCGAATCCAACCTATGAAGAAGTCTGCACTGCAATGACAGGTCACGCTGAAATGGTGGAGGTTAGATATGACCCTTCAATCATTTCGTATAGAACTTTGCTCGAAGAATTTTGGGTTATGCATGATCCAACATCTCTCAACCGTCAAGGGGGAGATATCGGCACTCAGTATCGAAGCGCGATATTCACAACCAGTGATGCGCAGCATGAAGAGGCGCTCGCTACCCGCGACCTATATAACGCAGAGTTAAAAAAGAGTGGGATGCATGAGATTGTCACTGAGATTGCACCTGCAACCGGTGTCACTTATTGGCCTGCAGAGGAATATCACCAACGCTATTTAGAAAAGAACCCAAACGGATATGACTGCCATTCATCTACCGGTGTTCTCTTTCCATCCGGGACTTTTACTACCAACTAGAGCTTTCTCCCTCTGTCGCTCTCCAGCAATACCAGGCGACAATGCTCTGCATGCCTTGGAACTTATCTCCTATGGGGTCTAACTTTTTTGGATCAATCTCTGTCTTAAGTTTATGAATTTTCTCCCATCCCCGACGCATTGCAAGATCGCCGACAGGCCATAAATCAAGGCGCCCTAAATGAAACATGAGAAACATTTCAACTGTCCAACGGCCAATACCCCAAATAGCAGTGAGCTCTTCGGAGATTTTCTCATTAGAAAGTTTTCCAAATCTTTTAAATTCAACAGCGCCAGAAAGTGTTGCATCTGTCAGTTCTTGGATAGCGCGAACTTTAGCTCCTGAGACTCCAATTTCCCGGAGATCGGATGTTTTTAGTTTTGAGATATTTTCCGGTGATATCTGTATCACTCGTTCTTCTAATCGTGCATAGATTGTGTCAGCGGCTTTTACCGATAATTGCTGAGAGATGATGGATCCAACTATGGTTTCATAATGAGTTTTTTTCGGCCTCTTGCGATTAATTACACAGAGTGGGGAAGAGGCCACGATCTCTTTAAATTTTGGATCAATTTTTACGATTGCCCGGACGTAACGCTTCATTTCTGCTTCGGTGGTAAGTGGCACCGGACTAACTTATCGGTAGGCTAAGGCAATGAGTAATTCACACGTGAGCGCTGGCGCCTGGCTCATTACCTTGGTATCACTTGCATCCGTACTCCTGATTGACTTTCTCTTAGCTTTTCGAAATAGGCATAAGGAAACAACACTTAAGTCTGTAGCGCTCTGGACCATTTTCTATGTTTCAGCGGCGGTCGTTTTTGGTTCCACCCTAGGCATTTGGCTTTCAGAGCAAGCACGAAGTGAATTTTTTGCTGGTTGGCTTACTGAGTACTCACTTTCATTTGATAATTTATTTGTCTTTGTCTTGATTATGGCTCGTTTGAAAGTTGAGAAAAGCAAAGAAGAGATGGTTCTCTTCTACGGGATCGTTTCCTCCTTATTCTTGCGTGGCATCTTCATTGCTGCTGGCTCAGCGGTTGTAAATAGGTTTCAATGGATCTTTTACTTCTTTGGCTTCTTCTTGATTTACACCGCCTTCTCACTTCTTAAAGAGAGTGAAGAAGAGGAATGGACTGAGGGCAAAGTAACGAGCTGGCTTCGCAAGCGAGGAGCTTCAGTAGTTGTTATTGCATTAACTGCCATAGCGATTACAAATGTACTTTTTGCATTTGATTCAATTCCCGCAATTTTTGGATTAACGAGAAATCCATATGTGATTGTTACGGCAAACGTATTTGCCCTCATGGGGCTGCGGCAACTCTATTTCCTCATCGGGAATCTGATGCATAAGTTGGTTTACCTGACCCAAGGATTATCAGTGATACTTGGTTTTATCGGCCTTAAATTGATTTTTGAAGCGGCTATTTCTCAAAAACACCACAAGGTTATTGGAATAAATATTCCTGAGATCTCACTTGGTCTGAGTCTGGGCTTCATCATCGGCGTTCTATGTCTGACTACCCTTCTAAGCCTGCTCAAATCACGCAAGAGTGCGTGAGGCGAGAAATTATTCGTTAGGCTAATCTCATGTCAGATTTCCATAAGTTGACCCCGGGCGGGCTCACGCCTGATTCTCAAGTAGTAGCCGCTGGAAGACCAAAGCGTGATGTTGATGGACCCGTTAACACTTCAATTACTTTAAGTTCAACATACATGGCGCCAGGTCAAGTTGGGTATGGCCGCGATGGAAATCCAACCTGGTCTGCTCTTGAAGCCGCAATAGAAGAGTTAGAAGGCGGAAAGACGTTAGCTTTCGCTTCAGGTCTTGCAGCAATTTCTGCATACTTTTATACCTTGCCACGAGGTGTGGTTATCACAACATCTAAAAATGGTTATAGCGGACTCATGCTCATGCTTCGCAAGATGCAAGAGTCAGGCGCTGCAGAAGTTCGTTATGTTGATATTTCAAATACCCAAGAAGTATTAGCTTCCCTCAAGGGTAGTAATTTGCTCTGGATTGAATCTCCAACCAACCCTGCACTTGAAGTTGCTGATATGCCCACCCTTATTAAGGAAGCAAAGGCAGCGAAGATTGCTGTCGGAGTCGACAGCACATTTGCCACACCTCTCCTGCAAAATCCCTTATTGATGGGCGCAGATATTGTTATTCACTCACTGACCAAATACATCTCAGGTCACTCTGATGTGCTTTTAGGTTCGGCCTCGACTAAAGATGAAGTGCTTTTGGAAAAGCTTAAAGAAGCTCGAGGACTTGGGGGAGCGATCCCTGGTCCATTTGAAGCCTGGCTAACTCTTCGAGGTCTTCGCACACTTGCAATCCGCTTAGAGCGTGCCCAAAGTAATGCTCTTGAACTAGCTAAGCGATTATCTAGCCATCCTGCTGTTGAGAAGGTTCGCTATCCAGGCTTGCCAACAGATGCCCACCATAAGGTCGCCTCCAGTTTCATGAAGGGCTACGGAGCCATGATTTCATTTGATGTGAAAGGCGGACCATCAGCTGCCGATAAGGCATGTGCATCATCTGAGTTAGTCACATTTGCTACATCTCTTGGCGGAGTGGAGTCATTGTGGGAACGCAGGCATCGCTGGAGTAATGAAAGTCCAACCATTCCAACCAATCTTGTCCGTCTCTCCGTTGGTATCGAGGGTGTGGAAGATTTGTGGGCTGATATCGACCAGGCACTTAAGAAGTCCCAAAGCTAAAAGTTCGGGGTGAGTTCACAGAAAGTTTCCAGCGAGTAACCAGCCTGAAGTAGTACATTTACACCATGTTCAAAGCAATCAAGCGAGTAGTGGCCTTCTTTGCCGTTGCCATGGTTGTTTTCGGAGCGCTCAAGACAGCCTTTTCATGGCTAGCTAATAGCACGAATGATAATCACGAAGTTTTCACCGACGAGGATGATCACGAGCGTCAGTTCTAATCTGATGAGTGAAACCCAAGATTTTCAATACGCAGCTGGATCTTGCAACATTGGCCCAAAAGAAATTCGTAGGCGCAAATTTGTAGGGTTTGTGGGTCTAGTACTGGTTTTTATCACCGTAGCAAGCTTTCATAGTCAACATGTAAAAGGATTGAGCAGAGTCTCAGTGTTTCTTCCGGCCATACTTTTTTCAATCGGATATCTTCAATCAAGAAAGAAATTTTGCCTAGCATTTGGACTTGCTGGGATTTTTAACTTTGGCTCACTTGGACAAGTCTCCAAGGTGATTTCCCCGGCTGATAAAGCACTTGACCGCAAGGCAGCACTTAATTTAATGATTCAATCCCTCGGCCTTGCCACTCTGATAACGGTTATTGTCTTAGTATTACCTGTGTGAGCAACAGCAGTCCTAAGGCGCTTCATATAGTTTTAAATAGCGTCAATGAGGATTCACGCGTCTTAAAATGTGCATGGACATTAGGCAATGCAGGTTGGGATGTCAAAGTCATTGGCGCTACGCCGTTTACCTATTCTGATCAATTAACGATCGGATATGCCAAGATTTTGAGGCTGCCACTCAAGCCTGTTGTTACACAGGCTTTCCTAGCCAGAGTTTTGCGAGCATTGCGTTATTACCGCAGACGTATCTATCAAATTCTTCAAATAAAAGAAGAAATTAATATTCCAAATTTAAATCGCGCAGTACGTGCGGCAACTCCTGAAGTTCTTCGCTTTTCTCCTGATGTCATTCATGCTCACGACTACACGGCGCTCCCGATTGCGGCTGCTTTAGTAGATTTATTGAAGCGCCAGGGAAAAAATACTTCGTTGATTTACGATGCCCATGAATATGTTCCAGGCGTTGCTCATCTGACTAAACCACTAGCGGCTTTGTATTCAAAGAAGGAAAGAGAATATTCACACCTGTCAGCTGCTGTGCTTTCGGTGAGCGAACCGATGAATGATTTGTTGATCGAACACCTCCAGATCACAACAAGGCCAGTAATTGTTGCCAATGACCCATTAGTTGCTGGACAACAACCTTCTTCGAAGAACCTTCGCCATGACTGCGGAATTGGGCAAGGCGTTCCACTTATGGTTTATTCCGGAGCCGTTGCCCCGCAACGAGGAATCCAAACGGCCCTTGCCGCTATGCGCGTTATGCCTGATGTGCACCTTGCACTTATTGCAAACCCAGGTAATCAATCTGTCAAAGACCTTGTTGCTGGAGCACCAGATCTGGCAGGTCGTTTTCATGTATTGCCCTATGTGCCAAATGCAGCGCTAGTCTCGTATCTTTCATCTGCTGACATCGGACTGATTCCACTGCTTCATCGGCTTAACCATGAGATTTCACTCATTACGAAGTTTGGTGAATATATGCAGGCAAAACTGCCCATACTTGTGAGTGATGTGAAGACGATGGCGGCAGAGGTTCAAAGGTTAGGCAATGGTGAGGTCTTTACCGCAGAAGATGTTCCAAGCTTTGTGGCTGCAGCAAAGAAAATATTTGCAGAGCCAGATTTATATCGGAAGAAATACACCGATTCTGTTTTAGCTGAGCGTAGCTGGGAGAGACAGGGTGAAGTCCTTGTTAGTACCTATAATCAGATTGCAGGGGCGACACCAACGGCGCGCACACCTATGCCTTTTACAATTACGAAAGCTCTCCCGCTCCAATAACGCGGAAACTTACCCCTTCAAAGTTTTTTGCGCTCATTGCGCGTCTTCCATCAACTACCCCTTGCACACCAGGAAAGTCCTTTTTAGATAATCCTTTATATTCCTTGTGGTCTGCCTGCAAAATTACAGCGTCAACATTCGCGCCCACTGCATATGGTGTAAACCCAAGAGATTTGATCTCATCATCACTATACATAGGATCATGAACTACAACGTTGGCTCCACGAGACTTAAGCGCTGTCACGGTTCCAAACACACCTGAGAACGCGGACTCTTTTACTCCGCCCCGGTAGGAAATTCCCAAGACAGCAACTTTCTTGCCCTTCAAATCACCTATTGATTGGGCAAGTAATGACACTGCATGTTCTGGCATTTTTGCATTTGCTTCCCGTGCAGAGCGAACAACTGTCGCTTCTGGATCATTCCAAAGATAGAACCTTGGATAAATCGGAATGCAATGCCCACCAACAGCAATACCTGGTTGGTGAATATGGCTGTATGGCTGAGAGTTGGATGCCGCGATGACTTTTGCGATGTCAATATTGGCCCCCTCTGCAAAGATGGCAAACTGATTAGCAAGAGCAATATTCACATCGCGATAGGTAGTTTCTGCAAGCTTCGCCATCTCACTTGCTTCGGCTGTTCCTAGATCCCAGACTCCATTTTTCTCTGCCAAATCCGGGCGATCATCGAAATCTAGAACTGCTTCATAAAACTTTATTCCAGCCTTCGTGCTTGCATCATTAACGCCGCCCACAAGCTTTGGGTATTTACGAAGGTCAGCAAAAACACGTCCCGTGAGAACTCGCTCAGGGGAGAAGACAAGGTGGAAATCTTTACCTGCAACAAGGCCGGATCCCTTCTCCAACGCAGGAGCAAAACGATTTCGCGTTGTTCCAACGGGAAGAGTTGTCTCGTATGAGACCAAAGTTCCTGGCTTGAGTCCTTGGGCAATTTTCTCTGTTGCCGCATCCATCCAACCAAAGTCAGGAATGCCCTCTTCATCAACGAATAAAGGCACAACAATGACAACAGCGTCAGATTCACTTACGGCAGCAGTCGTATCTGTAGTTGCGGTGAGGTGACCTGACTTAACTGTTTCGCCAAGGAACTGCGCGAGATGGTCTTCACCTGGGAATGGCTCTGTTCCTGCATTAACAAGGTCAACAGTCTTTTGGTTTACATCGCAACCAATAACGTGGTGGCCTTTCTTAGCGAATTGCACAGCAAGGGGTAGACCAATTTTGCCTAGAGCTACTACGGCTATCTTCATTTAGCGACCTCTGGCAATCTTGATCTCTGAACCAGAATTTGCTGATTCAATCATGGCACTTGCAACTCTTACCGTGGCAAGACCTTGCTCCATTGTCACAATGCGATCGACTGCGCCAGGTAATCCGAGAACTGCGTCACGGAAAGCTTCGTGCTCTGTGCGAAGTGGTTCAGGCTTAGCAAATGCGTATCGCATCACTGCGCCTTCACTTACACCACGAAATGATGCAACCGCATCCCATTGGGTATCAACTGAAGCATTGCCATAGAGGGTTAAATCTGCCGTAAGAGTATCTGCGACAAGTGCTCCGCGCTCACCTGTGACGATAGTCAGGCGCTCTTTAAAAGGAGTCAGCCAATTCACTAAATGGTTGGTAATAATTCCATTTTCTAACTCACCAATCGCAGCAACCATATCTTCATGTGGGCGACCTGATTTGAGTGCGGTTTTTGCTGACACACTCACGAAAGGTGATCTAGCTACCCAAGCGGTGAGATCAATATCGTGTGTTGCAAGATCTTTAATGACTCCTACATCAGCAATACGCGCAGGAAAAGGTCCCTGTCGTCTTGTAGCAATTTGGTAGACACTTCCAAGTTCACCAGCATCTAAACGCTGGCGTAGTTGTTGTAGCGCTGGGTTATATCTTTCAATATGACCAACTGCTCCTACAAGTTTCTTTGCAGCAAATGCATCTGTAATACGTTCAGCTGAAGGAGTATCAACTGCAAGTGGTTTTTCAATGAGCGCATGAATTCCAGCAGAAGCAAGGGCTAGCGCAAGCTCTTCATGAAATGCTGTGGGAGCTGCAACCATCGCATAGTCGATACCGAGGGCAATCAGTTCTTCAACTGTCTTGAGGACTTGAAGGTCCCCGGCAACTTTATGAGGATCTCCCATGGGATCACAGACACCAACAAGCTCAACACCATCGAGGGAGCCAAGCACGCGTGCATGATGGCGCCCCATCATTCCAAGGCCAACAAGACCCGCGCGAAGCTTTGCTGCCATATTAGATCTTTGCCACTACATCATTAACAACACTAACAATTTGCTCAAGTTCAGCTTGTGTCAGTGATGGATGAACAGGGATTGAAAGAACTTCTTTTACAAGCTTTTCCGTTATTGGAAGTGAAATATTCTGATTAAAAGATGGAAGCTTATGAATGGGAGTTGGGTAATAAACATCTGCCCCTACGCCGCTGTCTTTGATACCTGCAATGACTTTGTCACGCTGTTCACCTGTGATGCCATCAATACGGATTGTGTATTGATGATAGGCATGCTCTGAACCTGGTTGAACAAAGGGAACAATGACACCCTTCAGGTGAGC
>JBAWYW010000005.1:0-22572 GCA_037143395.1 Actinomycetes bacterium
ACGGCTGTTCTGATTGCAATACATGCATCAATGTTTCCTCTGAAATCCAAATAGCCAATCGTTCCACCGTATATGCCCCGCCTTGTCGGTTCATTTTCTTCGATGATCTGCATCGCGCGAGGTTTAGGTGCCCCTGACAATGTACCGGCTGGAAATACGGCAAGTAGTGCGTCTACTGGCTTATATTCTGGCGCAAGTTTTCCGGTAACTGTCGAAACAATGTGCATTACATGTGAATAGCGTTCAAGTTTCATAAATTCGATTACTTCCACTGAACCAGGTTTACATGTACGACCTAGATCATTGCGACCAAGATCTACCAGCATGAGGTGCTCGGCCCGCTCTTTTGGATCCGCCATCAGCTCTTCACCGAGTCGAATATCTTTCTCTGCATCATCGGATCTAGGCCTTGTCCCCGCAATAGGGTGAATCATCACTTCATCACCATGAATTTTGACGAGTGCTTCTGGACTAGAACCAACAACTTCTAAACCATCATGGAATCTAAATAAATACATATAAGGGCTGGGGTTCGATGCTCGCAAGGCTCGGTAGACATCAAAGGCATCTGCCTGAACATCCATAACAAATCTTTGAGAAAGCACGACTTGGAATGCCTCTCCACTTCGAATTTCTTCCTTAATGCTCTCTACTCGTGATTGGAACTCCTCAGAAGTCGTTCGGCGCTCATATTCGGGTTTAACTTTCACTATCTCCCGATTTATGTCAGAAGATGTTGGGGTCTTGAGTATTTCTTCTAATTTATCAAGTCGTTTATTTGCATCGAGGTAAGCCTCATCAACGCCATCGGCGCTTCCATTCCAATTAATTGCGTTGGCAATCAAGGTAAGTGATCCATTGAAGTGATCAAAGACAGCTAAATCAGATGTGAGCATGAATGCAATTTCAGGAAGGTCTATCTCTGCACTTGCAATATCTGGGATCTTTTCAAGTCTACGAACAATGTCATAACCGGCATAGCCAACTAGTCCTCCTGTTAGTGGTGGTAGACCTGGGATATGTGGTGAACGCAAATGTGTCGCTGCAATCTTTAGCGCTTCAAGCGGATCTATTCCAACGGGTGCTCCAGATGGCACTGATCCTATCCATGCTGCCTTTCCATCGATTTCAGTGAGTGTTGATTGTGAATGGATGCCGATAAATGAATACCGTGACCATGTCCCGCCGACCTCAGCAGATTCCAAGAGAAAAGTTCCTGGACGGTTTCCGGCGAGCTTGTGATAGATCGTCAGAGGAGTCTGCGTATCCGCCAAATATTTTCTGGCAACAGGAATCACATTGTAAGAGCGCGCAAATTCGCGAAATTCTTCTAATGTAATTTGACTACTCAAAATGCATGTCTATCTGATTGTGAAAGCATGTTCGCTCACCTGTGTGACATGCCGCTCCTACTTGATGAACCTGAAGCAAAATAGCATCTGCATCGCAATCAAATGCAATACTTACCAACTTTTGAGTGTTGCCTGAGGTGAGGCCTTTCTCCCAGAGTTCATTTCTGCTTCTGCTCCAGTAAGTAACTCTGCCCGTTTCTAGAGTTTGCGCCAGCGCCTGCTGATTCATCCAAGCCAACATCAGAACATCTTTACTCTCGACATCTTGGGCAATCGCAGCAACAAGCTCCCCAGCAGCAAATCTTTTAGCTATTTGAGTTGGTATTGAAGTTGGATTTGGCATAGCCGTATTCTGCCTTAAAGGCGGTTAGAGGCGGACCGAATATCCCTTTTTGGCTAGAAACTCTTTCACCTCATGAATGGTGAAAGTCCCGAAGTGGAAAACGCTCGCGGCCAGCAGTGCGTCAGCGCCAGCATCTAGGGCAAGAGCAAAATCTTCTAACTTTCCTGCTCCCCCACTTGCAATGAGTGGCACTCTGGTTTTGCTTCGAACTTTTGTAATCATCTCAATATCAAAGCCTTCGCGCGTTCCGTCAGCATCCATTGAGTTGAGAAGAATCTCTCCGACTCCTCGCCCTGTTGCCTCGTCAATCCAAGCAAGCGCATCAAGTCCCACACCTTCTCTTCCTCCGTGTGTTGTAACTTCAAATCCAGATTCTGTTGCGCCACGACGTGCATCAACAGATAGAACGAGCACTTGATCACCAAAACGGTCAGAGATTTCGCTGATGAGTTCAGGGCGAGAGATTGCTGCGGTGTTAATACTTACTTTGTCAGCGCCTGCACGCAGAAGCGCATCAACATCGTTCACACTTCGAATACCGCCACCTACCGTTAGCGGAATAAATACCTGCTCGGCAGTCCTAGCCACCATCTCTAACGTTGTTGAGCGGTCTTCAACTGACGCGGAGATATCTAGAAAGGTTAGCTCGTCTGCGCCCGCATCTCCGTATAGCTTTGCAAGTTCAACTGGATCTCCAGCATCGACCAAGTTTTGAAAATTAACGCCTTTAACAACTCGCCCGTTGGCAACATCTAGGCAAGGAATGATTCGCTTAGCCAATGTCATTTGCTTGCCTCATTGAGTGCTTGCTGAAGTGTGAAGGCGCCTGCATATAGTGCTTTGCCAACTATCGCACCTTCGACACCAATTGAGGTGAGTTCACGTATAGCTTCTAAATCTTTCAAACTTGAAACTCCACCACTTGCAACTACCGGTTTATTTGTTGCGGCGCAGACTTCACGCAACAAAGAAAGATTTGGGCCTGTGAGAGTTCCATCCTTAGCGACATCAGTCACGATATATCTTGCGCATCCATCGCGATCTAAGCGCTCAAGTGTTTCAAAAAGATTTCCACCTTCTTTTGTCCAGCCGCGCGCTGCCAGGGTATGACCTCTAACATCGAGGCCAACTGCGATGCGATCGCCGAATTCAGCAATTACTTTTGCAGTCCAATCGGGGTTTTCAAGAGCTGCGGTGCCAAGGTTTACTCGCTTACAACCAGTGGCAAGTGCGCGACGTAAAGACTCGTCGTCTCTAATGCCTCCGGATAACTCAACCTTGATATCAACACTTTTGATCACTTCTTCAAGGAGGGCAGCATTGCTACCTAAGCCAAACGCAGCATCTAAATCAACGAGGTGGATCCACTCGGCGCCGGCATCGGCGAATTCCTTAGCCACTTCGATTGGCAAGCCATACTGGCTAGTTGCGCTGAGTTCTCCCTGAACAAGTCGGACAGCGCGACCATCTTTAACATCAATGGCAGGTAGAAGCTCTAGTTTATTTAAAGTATTCATCAGAGCGTCTTTGCCCAATTCGAGATTAAGCGCGCACCATTTGCGCCACTTTTTTCTGGGTGAAATTGAACAGCGCATACAGAGTTCCACTCGACCGCAGACAAAAACTTCTCTCCATACTCAGTCCAACTATTCACAGCATCTGGGACACCCTTCTTTGCTGCGTATGAATGAACAAAGTAAAAGGAAGCCCCATCTAGTCCTTCAAAGAGTCTTGAACCTTTTCCTGCAGAAACCGTATTCCAACCAATGTGAGGCAAGATCTCAGATTTAAGTTCGCTTACCTCCCCGGGTAAGACACCAACTCCACTTGCTCCACCTTTTTCGGTACCCTGCTCAAAAAGTATTTGTAAGCCCACACAGATTCCAATAACAGGTTTACCAGCAGAAACTCGATTCAAGATTATTTCTTTGCCACCAGCATCTACTAACTGCTTCATGCATGCTCCGAAGGCACCAACTCCCGGAACAACTAGACCGTCGCTATCAGCGCAGGCCTTTGGATCCGATGTAATGACAGTCTTGATTCCAGTGAGTTCAAAAGCACGTTGGGCCGAACGAAGATTGCCAGAACCATAGTCAAGAATTGCAATCAAAGAGTGCCCTTAGTTGAGGGAATTCCTGTAACGCGCCCATCAATCGCCACTGCATCACGTAGTGCGCGCGCAACAGCTTTGAACTGGGCTTCAAAGACGTGGTGAGCGTTACGGCCTTCTAGAACACGAATATGTAAAGCAATACGCGCTTCAGCAACTATAGATTCCCAAATATGGCGTCCAAGTGTCGTATCAAAGGTACCAATTAATTCAACAATTTCAGGTTGACGGTGTACTAGATAAGGTCGGCCCGATAGGTCAACAGCCGCTTGAACGAGAACTTCATCAAGTGGAACCATCGCATCTCCAAAGCGACGAATGCCTGCCTTGTCGCCAAGTGCTTCTCTGAGTGCTTGACCAAATGCGAGTGAAGTGTCTTCAACCGTGTGGTGGGAGTCAACATCAACATCACCTGTTGTCTTCACTGTTAGATCAAATCCGGCGTGCTTGCCCAGCTGAGAAAGCATGTGCTCAAAGAACGGAACGCCCGTCTGAATATCGATAACACCTGTGCCATCAAGGTTGAGTTTGACCAATACTTCCGACTCTTTGGTCTTGCGTTCAACTGTTGCGATACGTGGAGCACTCATTTATTTCTCTCTCATCTAGCAGTGGTGTGATAGTTCTGATTATTCCGTAATTCCTCGAAGCGCCGCTATGAATTGATCATTTTCAGCTGGTGTTCCTATAGTCACGCGCAAATATCCACGGAGTCCAATATCTCGTATCAAAATACCCTGTTCCAAAAGGCGCTGCCAGACCGCACTCGCTTCATCTGCGAACCCACTGAAGAGAATGAAGTTTGCAGCACTAGGCACAGGTTTATAACCCATTGAAGCAATAGCCTCTGCAACCCTTGAACGCTCAGAAACAATTGTTGCAATCTCTCCCTGCATCAATTCAGCCTGATCTAATGCAACTTCTGCCGCTGCCTGTGTAATCGAGCTGAGGTGATAAGGAAGTCGCGCAATAAGCGCCGCGTTCACTACGGCTGGATGCGCAACGAGGTAACCGAGTCTAGTTCCGGCAAAAGCAAATGCTTTACTCATGGTTCTGACAACGACTACATGCTGGAAATCTGCAATCAGACCCACCGCTGAGGCTTCTTGAGAAAACTCCGCGTATGCCTCATCAACAATAAGTAGGGCTCCAACTTGTCCGGCGAGATCTGCCAACTCACGGATGTGAGTAAGGGGTGTTGAAGTGCCCGAAGGATTGTTTGGAGTTGTCACAAATATCAATGAAGGGTTCTTCTCAAGAATGAGCTTCTTGGCAACAGCCATATCGATGGCAAAGTCCTGATCGCGAGTTCCGGCAAACCAAGGAGTTCTAGTGAGCTGAGCGATGAGTGGATGCACTGAATAAGAAGGGGTGAATCCAAGTGCAAGGTGATCGGCTCCCCCACAAGCAATCATGATTGTTTGGAGGATTTCATTGCTTCCGTTTGCCGCCCAGATATTTTCAGTTGTGACATTTGTGTCAGTTGTCTTAGAAATATATTCTGCAAGTTTGCTGCGAAGTGCTTGTGCATCACGATCTGGATAGCGGTTCAGGCTGTGCACTACTTCACTAACACGAGAGACAATCGCATCTTGAACAGTTTTAGGGAGTTCAAATGGATTTTCGTTTGTGTTGAGCGCAACCACATCAGAAATTTGAGGCGCTCCGTATGGAGAGATTCCGTAGAGGTCGGCACGAATAGGCAGCCAGTATGGCCAGGCAGATGCCATTATTTTTTCCCTTCAAATCGTGCTGACATTGCTTCACCATGTGCAGGTAAATCCTCAGCGTTTGCCAAAGTGATAACTGTCGGGGCAATCTGATTAAAGGAAGCCTCATCATAAGAAATGAAATTGACGCCCTTTAAAAATGTTTGAACAGATAGCCCGCTGGAGTGACAAGCACATCCACCTGTTGGAAGAACGTGATTAGAACCAGCTGCATAATCGCCGAGTGATACAGGGGTGAAGCGTCCAAGAAAGACAGCGCCCGCATTTCTAATAGACAAAGCAACCTTTTCTACTTCTTTTACATGTAGTTCCAAGTGCTCAGTTGCTAACGCATTAACCACATCTATGCCTTGTTGAATTGAGTCGACAAGAACAATCGCAGATTGAATTCCGTTGAGCGCAGTCGTAATTCTCACCGAGTGCTTTGTCGCTGGTATGCGCTTTCCAAGTTCATCCCGAACACTTTGTGCAAGTGTTTCAGAGGTGGTCACAAGAACAGCTGCTGCATGTACATCGTGCTCTGCTTGGCTGATGAGGTCAGCAGCAACTTCTGCGGCAATAGCGCTCTCATCTGCAAGAATCCCAATCTCGGTTGGGCCTGCTTCCGAATCAATGCCAATTTTCCCACGCAAGGCTCGCTTTGCTGCTGCGACGTAAATATTTCCCGGACCAGTAACAAGATCTGTGGCCTGACAAACTCCGTCAACACCATATGCAAACATCGCAACGGCTTGCGCTCCCCCAACTGCATACACTTCTTTAATCCCAAGCAGGGCGCACGTTGCCAAAATAGTTGGGTGTGGCAGACCATTAAATTCTTTTTGCGGAGGTGAGGCAACAGCAATACTTGCAACTTGAGCAATCTGGGCGGGTATCACATTCATCATCACCGAACTTGGATAAACGGCGAGCCCTCCAGGAACGTAAAGTCCAACACGATCAACTGGAATCCAACGCTGTGTGACTTCTGCTCCAGGAACTACTTGCGTTGTTTGTGATTGTCTAATTTGGCTGCCATGCACTTTTTTAATTCGTTCGATTGCTGTTTCAAGCGCAGAGCGAATTTGTGGGACAAGCTCTGATAGCGCTTTATCTAATTCACTTTGTGGGACACGAATGTGGGCTGGCTTTACCCCTTCAAATTCTTCCGCAAGTTCACGCAGGGTTTCTTCATTTCCATTTTCAACTCGCTTAAGTATCGGCGCAATAGCGACCATGGCAGTTTCAATATCCATAACTGCTCTAGGTAGCTCTTTACGATATTGCCCACGAGATAAGGACTTACCGCGAAAATCAACGGTCCGGATATCTAGGCCTATAGGGGAATTCACTGTCTCATTCTAAAGCGTTGGAAGTCCTGGAAGGCACGAATAAAAGCTATGAGACCAAACAGTCTGGACCAAGGACGGATTTCAAGTCTGCGCTCAAACTTGGCGACGCAGTCACCCGAAGATCATCATCAATCTTCATTACAAGCCCTTTTTGCCCATCATCTAATTTCAAGTGAACTTCCCGAGAGCCGGGATGGGATCGCAGAATTTCTTTCATGCGATCAACCAACGGCGGCGTTACTCGAGCGGCGCTCATCGTGATCACAAGAGGTCCTGTTGGCGCTCCGGTTATATCTGGCAGTGACATTTCTAGCGCTGTGATGCGAGGGGCTTCTTCACGCTTGTCAACGCGGCCCCTAATTGTCACTACTTGATCTTCAATTAAATTCATTGCGTAATTCACATATGTAGTTGCAAAGAAGAGAACATCAGCTGCGCCTTCTAGATCTTCAATTGAAACTATTGCCCAAGCGTTTCCTTGCTTGGAAACTTTTCTCTGTACTTGGGTAATTAAACCTCCAATGGTCACAATTTGATCATGGCCAACGGAATCATCGGATAATTGTGAAAGTGGAATGTCTACTGCCGCTCTTAAAACATGCTCGATTCCAAGCAGTGGATGATCTGAGACATAAAGCCCAAGCATCTCTCTTTCATAAGTAAGAAGCATCCGCTTTTCCCATTCCCCAGTGGGGATATCCAACTGAAGACCAGAAACAGATGTTGTTGCTTCAGCATCAGCTGAACCAAAGAGGTCAAACTGCCCGATGGATTCAGCGCGTTTTGTCTCTGAAATTGAATCAAGAGCTTCTAAATAAACCATCATTAAGCCACGCCGTGAGGATCCAAGTGAATCAAAAGCACCGGCTTTAATGAGAGATTCGATTGTCTTCTTGTTACACACGCTCTGGTCAACCTTAGTAAGGAAATCTCCAAATGAGTTATAACGGCCTTTGCTTGCTCTATTTGCCGTAATAGAAGCAACAACGTTCTCTCCCACGTTTCGAATCGCGGTAAGGCCAAAGCGAATATCCGCTCCCAGTGGGGTGTAGTCAGAAGATGATTCATTGACATCCGGAGGCAGCACTTTAATACCCATACGTCGGCACTCACTCAAATAGAGGGCGCTCTTATCTTTATCATCTCGAACACTCGTCAAAAGTGCAGCCATATATTCCGTTGGGTAATTTGCCTTCAGATACGCGGTCCAATAAGAGACAAGGCCATACCCAGCACTATGAGCTCGGTTAAATGCATAATCGGAGAATGGAATCAAGGTGTCCCATAACTTTTTGATTGCCCCAGTACCAAAACCATTTGCTTGCATTCCAGCTTCAAAATTTACATATTCTTTATCTAGGATTTCCTTATTCTTCTTACCCATCGCTTTGCGCAATAAATCTGCTCGTCCTAATGAGAAGCCAGCAACTTTTTGCGCGATCGCCATTACTTGCTCTTGATAGACGATGAGGCCGTAGGTGTCACCCAAGATTTCCTTCAGGGGTTCAGAGAGTTCTGGATGTATTGGCTCAACTACTTTGCGCTTATTTTTTCGATCAGCGTAATCAGTATGCGCATTCACTCCCATAGGTCCTGGGCGATACAAGGCAATCACGGCTGAAATATCTTCAAACGAGTCTGGCGACATCTGACGCAACAGTGCCCGCATTGGCCCACCATCTAGTTGGAAGACGCCGAGTGTTTCGCCTTTGCCAAGTAGCTCATAAGTTTTCTTGTCATCCAATGCAAGCGTAGAAAGATCAACGGTTTCTCCTGCATTCGCTTTGATATTGAGTAAGCAATCATCAAGCACTGAGAGATTTCGAAGCCCCAAGAAGTCCATCTTGAGTAGTCCAATAGATTCGCAAGCTCCCATGTCGAACTGGGTGATGATTGCGCCATCTGCTTCTCTGCGATGAATAGGAATGACATCAAGGAGTGGCTCGCGACATAAAATCACTCCAGCTGCATGTACTCCCCACTGTCTTTTCAAGCCTTCAAGACCTCTTGCCGTATCCACGATTCGCTTTGCATCTGGATCACTCTCATACAGTGAGCGGAACTCGCCTGCCTCACCAAAACGATCGTTCTTAGAATCAAAAATTCCAGACAGAGTTATATCTTTGCCCATAATTGTTGGCGGTAGAGCTTTGGTAATTTTGTCACCAATTGCATATGGGTATCCAAGCACCCGAGTTGAATCTTTTAGCGCTTGCTTGGATTTAATGTTGCTATAGGTAATGATCTGGGCAACTCGGCCTTCGCCATATTTGTTTGTTGCGTAAGCGATCATCTCCGAGCGTCGGCGTTCATCGAAATCAAGATCGATATCAGGCATCGAAATACGCTCTGGATTCAAGAAGCGCTCAAACAAAAGACCATGCTTAATTGGATCAAGGGCGGTAATTCCGAGTGAATAAGAAACAAGTGAACCAGCAGCAGAGCCTCGACCTGGGCCAACTCGAATGCCTACTTCACGGGCATGAGCGCACAGATCTGAAACAACTAAAAAGTAACCAGGAAATCCCATCTTGATCATGACATCGAGTTCGTAATTTAAACGCTCTTTGTATTCGGAAGGGACGGTTCCACCCATCCGTTCTGTAAGACCCTTCTCGGCAAGTGAACGCAGCCAGGAATCCTCAGTCTGTCCATCTGGCACTTCAAATTTAGGGAGTAAGTTTTCATTTTCACGCATAGTGATGTTGCAACGCTCAGCAATCAATAGGGTGTTATCGCATGCCTCAGGAATATCAGAGAACAATTGGCGCATTTGCGCAGCACTCTTGAGATAGAACTCGCTATTTTCAAATTTAAATCTCTTTGGGTCGGCAATAGTGGATCCTGATTGAACGCATAAAAGCGCTTCATGCGCACCAGCATCTTCATGCTTTGTGTAATGCAGGTCATTAGTTGCGAGCAACGGAAGCCCTAGCTCTTTAGCTAATTTGAGAAGATCTGCCTTGACACGGTTCTCGATATCGATCCCGTGGTCCATAATTTCTAGATAGAAATTCTCTTTACCAAATAAGTCTCTCAACTCTGACGCTGCGGTCAATGCATCTTTATATGCACCCATACGGATCTTTGTTTGAATTTCTCCGCCTGGGCAGCCTGTCGTTGCAATCAGGCCTTTTGAATACTGAGAAAGTAATTGACGATCCATACGGGGCTTGTAATAAAAACCTTCGAGGGAAGCAAGTGACGATAGTTTGAATAAATTGCTGAGGCCAGTGTTGTTCTCCGCAAGGATCGTCATATGCGTATATGCACCACCACCAGAGACATCGTCCTCTCCACCGTCTGCCCACTTCACACGCTTCTTATCAAAACGGCTCTCAGGTGCAACATAAGCTTCAATTCCAATAATTGGTTTAACTCCAGCTTTCTTGGCTTGCTTATGAAATTCATAAGCACCAAAAACATTTCCGTGATCTGTGATCGCAATTGCAGGCATCCCCTGCCTAGCTACCTCTTGGACCAATTCCTCGACTCGCGCTGCTCCATCGAGCATTGAGTACTCGGTATGAACGTGGAGGTGGGCGAAATTGGAATTGTCAGACACGGTTAGGCAGATTACTACTGAGATTAATTCCCATGGCTGTTTCGGGCTAAGGTCGCAAGTGAGCGTGTCAGATCGCTTGGATACTCGCAATTAAATGACAGGTGCTCCCCTGTGATCGGGTGTGTGAAGGCAAGTTGGCGCGCGTGTAGCCATGGTCTGTGCATCTCAAGTCGTTCAGCGATCGTGTGGTCTGCCCCATATGTGATATCACCAACAAGCGGGTGATGAAGAGCGGAAAAGTGAACCCTGATTTGATGGGTGCGCCCGGTTTCTAATTCAATCTCCAATAGTGAGACTGCAGGAAACAACTCCAGTGATTTGTAATGCGTGATGCTCGGTTTGCCATCTGCAACTACAGCAAATCGATAATCTTCGCGCGGATGACGATTAATCGGAGCATCGATTGTTCCCTCAGAAGGATCCATGTGCCCCTGCACCATTGCGTGATAAACCTTTTTCACAACTCTGTCTCTAAACTGATCCTTTAAATTTGCATAGGATGCTTCATCTTTAGCAACAACCATCAAACCAGTTGTTCCAACGTCAAGTCGATGAACTACGCCTTGTCGCTCGGCAGCCCCGCTAGTTGAGACGTTGTAGCCGGCAGCAATAATCGCCCCGATAACTGTTGGTCCTTGCCATCCAGGACTTGGATGGGCAGCAACTCCAGCAGGTTTATTTATAACAATTATGTGGTCATCATTAAAGACAACGTCTAATCCTTCAATGGGGGTCGCGGTAAGAGTTGGAGGTAGTTTGGCTGCAGGCATCAATATTTCCAGAACATCACCTGTTGATACTTTGTCAGATTTAGTGACAACTTTTCCAGATTTGCTGATTTCTCCGGACTCAATGAGATCAACTATGACCGAACGGCTCAGACCCAACATGCGTGCAAGTGCTGCATCTACTCTCTCTTGATCCAGGCCCTCAGGAATAGAAATGACTCGCTCCTGCCGCTTCAAGCTCTCAGGAAGCGTCATCAAATGCCCTCGGTTTCACATTCTTAATAAGGAGCAAGCCGATAGTGGCTGCAGAGATAACAATAGAGGTGTCTGCAAGATTAAATACCGGCCAATGAGGCAATTTAATCCAGTCGGTGACTGCTCCTTTAAGCCAATAGGGACTTCTAAAAATTCGATCACTGAGATTGCCGCAGATTCCGCCGAATAAAAAGCCTAAAGCAATCCCCCAGGCTCTTGAAGTGATGCTTCTAGCAAATAAATAGATTCCCGCAATTGCCGCTAGTGAGAGAAGAGAGAGAAGGAGCGTGGCACTTGTAGCCAAACTAAATGCGGCTCCTGAGTTGCTTGTGAGTTCAAGCTCAAGGAAGCTGCCAATAACTTTTATAGGAGCAGAGGAGAGAGTTCTGATCGCTAACGCCTTGCTCCCCGCATCAAAGATGAAGACAATAAGTGAAACCCCTGCAAGCCACCGAACCGCAAGTACATTCGGTGAAAATGGTTCGGGTTTGCTCAGCGTCGTTCTTCTTTCTGCTTACAGACCATGCATAGTGTTGCGCGAGGAAATACTTGTAGACGTGCCTTGCCAATCGCATTGCCACATTCTTCGCATCGTCCATAAGTCTTAGTATCAATTCTTTCAATGGCACGCTCTGTCTGTATGACCATGTCACGCGCGTTATATACCAATGACATTTCGTGTTCGCGCTCGAAGGTTTTGGTACCTGCATCGGCCTGATCATCTCCGGCACCAACTCCGGCAGCAAAAATAAGATCTTCCATCTCACTCTCGGCATCAACAAGCTCAGATTTCAAGCGAACAAGTTCCTTGCCTAATTCAGTTTTCATAGCTTTAAGTTCAGGAGCGGTCCAAGGATTCTCGCCAGCTGCAACAACGTGTGGTGCGGGAGCAGCCTTAATGGGTTTGAGCGGGGCAACTTTCTTTCCACTCTTTGTGGGACGAGGTGGTGGTGGCATAACCAGGCGGCGCTCTTCAACAACAACTTCAGGCCCGCTATTAACTTCGCGAGGGGTCACTGTGATTGTGGTTGAGTCACCTTTTGTTGTGCTCTGGAGCTTTGCAGGAAACGGTTTGCCAGGCTTGCGCTTGGCCAGAGAAGGCTTAACAATATTTGGAGAACGGCCTGCAACTTTCTTTGCAGGTGCAGCCTTCTTGGCAGCAACCTTCTTTGCAGGAGCCTTTTTCGCAGCGCTCTTTTTCTTCACTGGTGCTTTAGTGGCGACTTTCTTGGCAGTCGTCTTCTTGGCAGGTGATTTCTTTGCTGCTTTTTTCTTAAGTATTGCCATGTAAATTTTCGCTTCTCTAGTTTTTCCTGCGGGCGAACCCTTTATGCTGCGGCAGAAGGCTAGAACCCAACCCCCAGTTTTACCAACTCTGCCGCGCTAGACTCGCCCTCTTAATTCATCTAAGCGTGAAGGGGTACTGGTGGCCGAAAAGTCTGACGGATCCTTCCGCACCCTTGCCCCACAAATTGACCTGCCTTCTGTAGAGCAGGACATTTTGAAGTTCTGGGAAAAGAACAACATTTTTGAAAAGTCAGTTTCAGCTCGTGATGGCGCACCACGTTGGACTTTCTATGAGGGTCCTCCAACTGCAAATGGTTCACCTGGAACTCACCACATCGAAGCTCGAGTATTTAAGGATTTATTTCCACGTTACCAAACAATGAAAGGCCATCAAGTAATCCGTAAAGCGGGTTGGGACTGCCATGGTCTTCCTGTTGAAATCGCCGTTGAAAAGGAACTTGGTTTCTCAGGTAAAGGCGATATTGAAAAGTATGGCATCGCTGCATTTAACGATAAGTGCCGCGAATCCGTGCAGCGCCATGTAGATGAATTCACATCCATGACTCGTCGCATGGGCTTTTGGGTTGATTTCGATGAGGCCT
Source organism: Actinomycetes bacterium (assembly GCA_037143395.1). Classification (GTDB taxonomy): domain Bacteria; phylum Actinomycetota; class Actinomycetes; order Nanopelagicales; family Nanopelagicaceae; genus PALSA-747. Next base: position 13,307 of record JBAWYW010000005.1, read on the forward strand.
ACTGGACCATGTCACCTGAATATGTTGAAAGTGTGTGGTGGTCACTGCAACAAATTTGGAAAAAGGGATTACTTGTTCAAGACCACCGAGTTGCTCCCTATTGCCCACGTTGCGGAACCGGTTTATCAGACCACGAATTAGCCCAAGGGTATGAAAATGTTAAAGATCCTTCTGTCTATATTCGCTTTCCAGCGACATCAGGAAAGCTGGCAGAACTCAACGCCTCCTTCTTGGTGTGGACAACAACACCTTGGACTTTGGTATCAAATACTGCAATTGCGGTAAACCCCAGGGTTACTTACGAAGTATGTGAAGTAACTACAGACGAGAAAGTAGAGCGCCTTGTCGTTGCCGCTCCCCTTGCTCATGTTTTAGGCGAAGATCGTAAAGTTATCGCCTCATTTCTGGGTAGCGACCTTGAGCGAGTCACATATAAGCGCCCACTTGATCTCATTGAAATACCTGAATCTCATTTTGTAGTTCTTGCTGATTACGTCACAACTGAAGATGGAACCGGAATAGTCCACCAATCACCTGCTTTCGGAGCTGATGACTTACTTGTTTGTCGCAAATATGGGCTACCTGTTGTAAATCCCATGGCCCCAGATGGAACATTTAATGCCCAAACCCCTCTCGTAGGGGGAGTATTTTTCAAAGAAGCTGACAAAATTCTGATCAAGGAACTTAAATCTCGTGGAGTTCTCTATCGCCAACTTCAATTTGAGCACTCCTATCCACATTGCTGGCGTTGCCACACCCCTCTTATGTATTACGCGCAACCGTCTTGGTATATCCGCACGACTGCGATTAAAGATGAGTTGATCGCACAAAATGCTAAAACAGATTGGCACCCAGAGACTATTAAGACAGGTCGCTACGGCGACTGGCTAGAGAACAACATTGATTGGGCCGTTTCCAGAAATCGCTACTGGGGAACACCGCTTCCATTGTGGCGCTGTCCTGATGAGCATCTTTACTGTGTAGGTTCTCTTGCAGAGCTCTCCACGCTTGCTGGCACTGAACTCTCAAAGACCGACCCACACCGCCCATATGTTGATGACATCACTTTTCCATGTCCAACTTGCTCGCAAACAATGAATCGCGTGCCGGAAGTTATTGACTGTTGGTATGACTCAGGTGCAATGCCCTTTGCTCAGTGGGGATACCCGCACAAAGAAGGCTCTGCCAAGGAATTTGAATCCTCTTACCCAGCGGACTTTATTTGTGAAGCAATTGACCAGACACGCGGCTGGTTCTACACCCTGATGACAATAGGAACGCTTGTCTTTGATGAAAGCTCTTACAAAACCGTTCTATGTCTTGGCCACATTCTGGATAAAGATGGACGCAAGATGAGTAAGCATCTAGGAAATGTGTTGCAACCAATTCCGCTCATGGATCAACATGGAGCAGATGCGGTTCGTTGGTACATGCTCGCAGCAGGTTCTCCATGGAGCGCCCGCCGAGTTGGCCATGACGCCCTCTCTGATGTTGTGCGAAAGACGCTACTTACTTACTGGAACACGGTCTCGTTCTTCACTTTATATGCTCATGCTGCAAATTTTGTGATGCCAGCAGCACCTAAAAAATCAGATGTCACCATGGATAAATGGATCATCTCTGAGCTCAATGCTCTCGTCAGAGATGTCGACAGCGCGTATGCAGGCTTTGATTCACAAGAAGCCGGACGCTTGCTTGCAGCATTTATTGATGATCTCTCTAATTGGTACGTGCGTCGCTCACGTAGACGCTTCTGGGATGGTGAAGCCGAAGCACTTGAGACTCTCTTTACTTGCCTTAAAACGCTGACTCAGCTTATGTCTCCAATGGTTCCTTTTATTACTGAACACGTCTGGCAAGTTTTGATCCGAGCAGGTGAGGCAGCGGCGCACGAATCAGTTCATCTCACATCATTTCCAACATTTGATGCTGATGTAATTGACGAGAAACTGTCGACTTCAGTCGCACTCTCTCGCCGTCTCGTTGAGCTTGGCCGCTCGGCGCGGGCAGAGTCGAAGATAAAGATTCGCCAACCTCTTGCTAGGGCGCTAGTTGCTGCCTCAGGCTGGAAAGCAATGGACGCTGAAATTCGTTCACACGTTGCAGAAGAGCTCAATGTGCTTTCACTCGAAGAGTTAGCAAGTGAAAATGAAGACCTGGTGAGCGTTTCTATCAAAGCAAACTTTAGAAGTATTGGCGCTAGATATGGCGCAGATGTTCAGGCAATCGCAAAGGCGGTCACTGATTCTGATGCTACAGCCTTGGTTCGAGAAGTTCGAAGCAAAGGCAACGCAGAGATTTCATATGGGACAAATGTCGCCCAAATTACTCCAGAGGATCTTGTCATCACTGAGACCCCTAAAGAAGGCTGGTCAGTTGCTAGCCATTCCGGTGAGAGTCTTGCTCTTGATTTGGCGCTCACTCCCGAACTTATCCAAGCCGGCTTAATGCGGGAAGTTATCCGCAGTATTCAAGAGGAACGCAAGAATTCAGGCTTTGATATTTCTGATCGAATTGTTGTGGAGTGGTCTGGTAGTAACGAGATTGCTCAAGCAATAAATAAATACTCCAAGGAAATCTCTGATGAAGTTCTCGCCGTATCTATGAGCGAAAATAAAGCACTTGCGCAGGGGAACAATGAAATCGCGTTAGGGTTGGCCTTAAAGAGAGCGAACTAGCGAAATAAGTATTTGAGTAACGATAAAGACCAAAATAAAAGATATATCAACCGCTACTGGGCCAAGGCGAAGCGGCGGAATAAAGCGCCTGACAAATCGCATGACCGGATCTGTCATCCCATAAATTGCTTCCGCTAACCCAAGAATGATTCCTCGCGGTCTCCATTGAGGAGAGAACATGCGCACATAATCAAGAATTACTCGCGCAAAGAGTGCAATAAGAAATACTTGGAGTATCCAGCCTAAAATAATTCCAATTGAGCTCATGAACTACTCCCGTGAAAAGAAATCAGCTTTGGTTAAAAAAACTTGCTTCAGCTGCTGCCGTCTTATTTTCACTGCTCACCCGAACATTTGGTGGAGTCAACAAAAATACCTTTGAGGTAACACGCTCAATACTTCCGTGATGACCGAAAACTAATCCAGAGGCAAAATCAACAAGGCGCTTACGTTCTGATTCATCCATATCCGTCAAGTTCATAAGGACTGGCTGACCTTCTCTGTAACGCTCACCAACAACACGCGCTTCGTTATAGAAACGTGGATGGATTGTAAAAATCTGATCCATGATTGGCAGGGCATCTTGCTGAGCTGGTTGTGAAACTTGGGTAAATGTTGGTCGAGATGGCGCGGCTTGCGCAACAGCTCTGACGCTACGACGTGTTTCAGGGACCGCTGGGATCGCTGTGAACTCTTCGTCGTCCTCTGCTAAACCGAGGTAATTTGCTGCCTTTTTAAATACGTTAGCCATGGCAGAAGTTTAGGCTTGAGGGGGTCTAGATCCGAGGATTGAACTGCCTATACGTATATGTGTCGCACCGCATGCAATCGCTTCTTCAAAGTCTCCACTCATACCGATGGATAGCTGAGTAATTGATGGGTAATTTTTCTGGACTAAGTTCTTGGCTTCAGCGACTTGTTGAAATGCCTCCCTGGGGGCAATATCCAGTGGGGCCACTGTCATGAGTCCAATAACATCGATGCTGTTAAGGCCAGCGACCTCTTCCAGGAAATCTGGCAGGCCCGCAACGCTAACTCCGCCGCGATCAACCCGAGATGGCTCTAAATTTAATTGAACAAAAAACTTGAGGTCTTTTGCCTTGGGCATCTCAGTAAATTTTCGAGCATGATCGACCGAGTCCAAAGAGTGAACAACGTTTGCCCATTGCGCAATGTGGCGGATTTTCTTGCTTTGAATCTGACCTTGGAAATGCCACATCACATCTGGGCCAACAAGTTCTTTTTTAGCAGAGCCCTCTTCATTGCGGTTTTCACCAAAGTTGCGCTCCCCCAACTCATAAAGGAGTTGGGCATCGCTCACGGGAAAAGTCTTTGTCACAACCACCAGCGTGATCTCTTCAACTTTTCTACCCGACTGGGTGGCTGCCTTTGCAACCCGAGCTTTGATTTTTCCTAAGTTCTCAGCCAGTTCATCTCTTCGTGTATCACTCACAAGCAAATCACCCCCGCCCCACGAGCAAATTCATCCCCACCTCGATATGAGAAGTAGTCACTCTTTCCAGTTTCATTGAGTGAACAAAGCGTGCAGAGCGCCAAGTCTTTTACAGCAACTGACTGAGAGGCGAGCTGATCCATAAGGGCCGCTTTCAGATCAAGTGCGTGAAGCGCTTTACTTGTTGCACTCGAAGGGACAACTTGCGTGACCTGCTCATACATCTCAGGTGAAACTTCATAGCATGTTCCACAAATAGAGGGGCCAATAACACCAGAAATTTTCATTGCTCCCATCTGTTTCATTTTCTCTACAGTCTTAAGAGCAATTTTATTCAATACTCCCTTACGTCCAACATGAACGGCGGCAACGAGATCATCGCTAGAAAGCAGCAATGGGATGCAATCGGCAACGAGCACTGCGATCGCCAGCCCTGGTGTAGACGTAACGAGTGCATCGGCCAAGGGTTCGACCATGGGATTCTCAACTACTTGCACAACATCGCTATGTGTTTGCTCCATAAAGACAAGGCTTTTTATTGAGAGACTGTCTTGAAGTGACTGTCGAGCCGCTGGCGTTTTCATATCCCCGATTGCTCGAGATGTGAAAAAAATACGCGCCATTTACTTCATAAAGTCAGGAACGTCTATCTCGTCTTCACTCACCAATTCTTCAAAGGTGATCCGGCGCCTTGAGGCAACTGGTACTTCTTGAGTGTCTTCTTGAAGTCCAAGATCTAGAGCAACTGCAATTGGATCATTATTGGCAATCGGATTGGCAATTCCATTGAGAACACTCGCATCAATAGATGGCATGGCCACACGCTTTGGTGCCCCACCTTCGAAACCTGCAGCGATGACAGTAATCCTGATCTCATCACCTAACGCATCATCGATAACCGTTCCAAAGATGATGTTTGCATCAGGGTGAGCAAACTTTGCAACTAGTTCTGCTGCTTCACTCAGTTCAAATAATCCAAGGTCAGATCCACCTGCGATTGAAAGAAGCACACCGCGAGCTCCATCGATTGATGCCTCAAGCAATGGGCTGGAGATTGCTAGCTCGGCAGCGCGAGTAGCGCGAGCTTCACCGCGAGCAGAACCAATACCCATGAGCGCTGAACCTGCGCCTTCCATAACGCTCTTCACATCTGCGAAGTCCAAGTTGATAAGACCAGGTGTGGTTATCAAATCTGTAATTCCTTGTACGCCAGAGAGCAATACTTGATCTGCGCTTCTAAACGCTTCTACTGCTGTGATCGAACGATCTGAAATAGCAAGGAGTCGATCGTTTGGAATAACAATTAGTGTGTCTACTTCATCGCGTAGCAGTTCAATTCCTACTTCAGCTTGCGCAGTTCTGTGTTTTGCTTCAAATGAAAAAGGTTTTGTTACAACTCCGACTGTGAGTGCTCCTAGATCTTTTGCAATTTTTGCAATGATCGGTGCGCCACCAGTACCTGTTCCGCCACCTTCACCAGCAGTAACAAAAACCATATCTGCTCCGCGAAGGACTTCTTCAATTTCATCCATGTGATCAAGGGCTGCTTGACGACCAACTTCTGGCGCGGCACCCGCACCTAAACCGCGAGTTGATTTGCGACCAATATCTAATTTCACATCTGCGTCACTCATAATAAGTTGCTGTGCATCTGTGTTAATTGCAATGAACTCAACACCTTTAAGGCCCGCTTCAATCATTCTGTTAACAGCATTAACTCCGCCGCCACCAATTCCGACGACTTTAATTACTGCTAGGTAATTCTGTGGTGTAGCCACGGTATGCCTCTCTTTGGACTCTAAATCTCTACTTGAGAGTTAAAGCACGTTGAATTCTGATGCGTAAAACTAGGACTCAGCGCTGTCTCTATCAATGACCGACACGAGTTATTAAAAAATTTATTGCAGAATGAAATCTTATGAATTACTTGGTGGAAGTTACAGGTAGCGATGGATTTGTCAGGTCGACTCGGATGACTTTTGAATTATCGCCAAGGGCCAATAAGTGGCGTAAAACATTGACCTTAAGTGGTAGCTCGGTTGGACTCCCCCAAGATACTTCAAGATTTTTATAGCCAGGCAAAGAGGTTGCCATCTTGATGGATTCTGGCGATAGAACCCGAAGTTCACTCATCCCAGCAAGAAAGTCAGCTGGTATCTGGGCCAAGAATTCTGCCACTGCCTGCTTGGATGTCTGACCCTCTGAGGAGAAGGTAATTAAGGGAAGGTCCGTCGGAGCACTTGGGGCTGTGAAAGTGATTCCTTCACTATCAAAATAATTGATATTCCCATTCACCTCATACCGAGCGACCGGAATTCTGGGTGTGACCACAATGCTCACGTTGCCTGTGGCCCAATGACGATTAACTTTGAGCTGCTTAATCCATGTCAGATTAGACAGGTCGCGATTGATTTTAGATACGTTGACTCTGGCAAGGGGTAGACCAATATGAATATCGCTAGGTTCAATAATTTGGGAAATTGCGACCTCATTGCCATTTGCTGCAAGATCGATCTTCTTCACAACAAGGAGTTTTGACCAACCGAGTACGTAGGCGAACAAAACAACCAAGGCAAGCACGAGGGCGATAACTGGCAGATTCTTTGATCTGATCCATTGGAACTTACGAATGTTTCTCCGCCAATGCTTCAACAATGACAGGAGCTAGTGAACTCACATCTCCAGCGCCTAGGGTCATGATTACATCACCAGGCTTTGCCATGGAGACAACTCTTTCAACTGCTTTCACCATAGACGGCTCAAACTCAGAGTGCTTCTGATCCATGTGCTTTGTGATCATCTGCGAAGTCACACCTGGAATCGGCTCTTCACTTGCTGGGTAGATCTCCAAAACCAAAACGTCGTCGGCGATTGAAAGGGCATCGGCAAATTCAGGAGCAAATGCTTGAGTTCTGGAATATCGATGTGGCTGAAATACAACAATTACTTTTCCTGCCTCTGCATAGTTTTTTGCAGTTTCTAAAGTCACGCGTAATTCAGTGGGGTGATGGCCGTAATCATCAATAACTTCAATTCCATTCACCACGCCCTTATGTTCAAAACGACGCCTTGAGCCAGAGTATCTAGCAAGCCCAGCGATGAGACTTTCAGGATTCACTCCAAGTGCAGCCCCTGCAGCTAGAGCCGCCGTGGCATTCATGAGGTTGTGCTGGCCAGGAATTTCTAATTGCAAATCAGGCAAAATCTTGCCATTCATCGAAACTCGTGCGAGGCAATCTCCTGGCTGCAAGAGAATTCTGGAAATCGTGTAATCCGCTGCACCTTGACCGTAAGTAATGACTTTAATGTCGCTTCGCTTCATCCTGCTCAGAAGTGTTTTGACACCTGGGTCATCGATGCATACGACTAGGAACCCCCCACTTTGAATTGAGTCAATAAAGTCCAAGAAGGCCTTAAAAACCTCATCAAGAGATTTGAAGTGGTCAACGTGATCTAATTCAATGTTTGTAATGATCGCCCCGTAAGGGTGATAAGCCGTGAAAGATCCATCGGATTCATCCGCCTCAGCTACAAAGATCTCGCCACTTCCAAGATGGGCGTTTAGGCCGGAACTATTTATGAGGCCCCCGATGGCAAATGATGGATCACTCCCAGCAGCTTGAAGGGCGACGGTAAGCATTGAAGTTGTCGTTGTCTTTCCATGTGTTCCAGCGATGGCCACCGATTTTTTTCCTGACATCAATGTGGCAAGTGCTTCTGCTCTGGTCAATATCTCAATACCAGCATTGTGCGCCGCGGTGATCTCAACATTGCTATACCCAATTGCCCCTGATGCGATAACTAAATCAGCACCCTCGATATTTTTTGCATCATGGCCAATAAACACCTCTGCGCCAAGTGACTCCAAGGAGTCTGTAATGCTGGTGCGTTTCATATCCGATCCACTCACTCTGAGGCCTTCAGCCATCATTATGCGAGCTATACCGCTCATGCCTGCTCCGCCAATGCCTACAAAATGGATGCGCTTACCAATGAGCCTTTGAACGTTTTCTATCATCGGATAAGTTCCAATATATGTCTTCCCACCTGCGCATCTGCACCAAGTGGAAAGTGTGTGCGCACAGTTGAAAGAGAATGGGTTCTTGCTTTGCTCATGATTTCCGCAAGATTTTCAGTGAGCCACTCGTAGGTGAATTTGCTATTTTCGATAATCATCCCGCCGCCAGAAGCTGTCACGATCTGAGCATTTTGCAGTTGCTCACCGTTTCCAATAGGAAGTGGAACATAAAGAGTAAAAATACCCAACGCTCCAGTTTCAAAGACACTGACCGCTCCCCCTCGAGCGATCACCAGGTCAGATGCCGCATATACAGAGGCCATGTCATCTATGTAAGAGTAAGGGAAATAATCTTCACTTGCACTGGGTAGGGAGTTTTTGCTTCCCACAGAATGAATAACTTGAAAACCTTGTTTTCTAAAAGCTGGAAGCGCCTTCTCAATAACACTATTAAATTTGACAGAACCTAGTGAGCCCCCAAATATTGCAACAGTAACCTGACTGTCTTTGATGCCAAGTTTCTTTGAAGCAGCTGCTCTGGCTGTCAAACGATCAGAGGCGTTCATTTTCGCTAACTCAACAACCTCAGGACGAAGAGGAATGCCAACTACTTCTACGTTATCTAGAACTTTTTCTGTCTCGCCAAATGCAACAAGTGTGCGACCGCCAAGTAAGTTGCCCAACCTATTTGCCATTCCGGGTTTTACATTTGCTTCGTGAATAATAATTGGCTTTCTGCGTAACTTTGCAACAAGGTAAGTCGAGGCTGCCACATAGCCACCAAAACCAACGACAACATCGGCGTCTTTTACAAGATTGTCGGCTTGTACTAACGATGTGAGATAGCGAAATATCCAAGTAAAAGCTTGAAGGTTTATCTCGCGCGGAAAAGCTGCTTTTTCGATTCGCTTTAGTTCAAAGCCTGCTGCCTCAACCAGAGAATTCTCGACACCGGAACGAGTCCCGACGAATACGCAATTCACATCGGAGTTCTGACTTCGCACCCACCTTGCGACAGCAAGTGCTGGTTCCACATGCCCAGCTGTGCCTGCTGCTGCAAATAGTACAGTTTTCTTAGTCATTAAAGGTTACGGGTTCTGTTGGGCGCGAACTGCCA